>DJQL01000110.1:17270-26455 GCA_002437565.1 Prevotella sp. UBA6387 | reverse complement strand
ATCCCTTGTTCACGGCATTGCCATCGCACGTGGCGAAGAGGTAAGAGCGGTTGTTCGTGTCGTCGGTGAAGCCTTGACACGAAACGCGATACCATCCAGCACGGGGGATGGTAATCATCTGGTGGAAGTTGGATCCGTCGTCGCTCCTCACCTGACCGCAGAAATACTGGCCATTGGCGCGAGCCTCTGTGTCCCTATCCGTATCGCTCCCGCGTGGCACGCCGTATCTACCAGGGTCGTCAGAATCGTCGAGCTTTGAAGAGAATAGATTCTCCACGCCGAGTTTCAAGCCCGTAGTGCCCTTGTTGTCATGTGCCGTGGTCTGCCAAAACTTGTTGAATGAAGAGAAACGGTCCAGACCCTGGTCCTTCACGAGGAAAGTCACGTTGAACGGCTCGCTCATGCTTGCCGATTTTGTCGTCTCGGCAGCCTTGTAGATATCCGCCATGGTCACGATGCGCCACAGGTCGTTGTTGTCGGCCTTCAGTGCGTCCACGTCTGGCGTGTCATAGTTGTTGTCTTTGTTGGCAACGGTCTTCAACTCCACGGCATCGTTCTGCGCGTCATAGTAGAGGTATGAGTCCTCGGGCTTCCTGTTTGATTTCAGCGTGGACGGCTTGTTTGGATAACGGCTTGATATGGCGTAAGTGCCATCGCCGCAATCCACGAAGTTCCATGCCGCATAGACACCATCATCGCCTTTGTTGTTGTCCATATACAGGCCTGTCTCATATTTACTTTGCTGGTCCGTGATATTGCTAATCCATGAGCCTTGGGCTGAGCCCACTGCAGTGTTGATGAAATAATAATTCTTAGTCCAATAAGGCCACATTCCAGTGCCATACGTGGCTTTGTCCTTGCAAATCCACAACTCTGTGGCCACGTCGCCAAGAGAGAGTTGCGTTCCCCATGCACCGCCCGGGCGAAGCCACTTGCCAGTACCCACGTGCTGCAAGAAGACCACCTTGCTTGGGTCGTCCTCATTGCGGCTGTTATCACGGCCACCATCCTTGTAGAGCACGTTGTCAACGTTGTTACCCTGCCAGTTGTAGTTTGACTGAGCGTCTGCCGAGCCCACACTTCCGAAAAGCAATGCCGACAGCAACATCAGCACTGCCCCGAACGAGTGCCCACGACGGAACGCCCGTTTCCTTTCATAGTAGTTCATAATATCACTTATTACAATAGTTTAATCCTAAAACAACAGGAGCCGCCAGCGCGATAGGTGGCGACCATCCCTTACCTTGAATTTGGAGCAAAGGTACTAATTATTGCTAAAAAGAGTCGGGGGGGGTATTAAATATTGTTAATTTTTGGTCAGTAAGGCAAATTGATAAAAAGCCATTACAAAAAGGGCAATGGCTGGTCGCGAAAAGGTGCGTCGCGATTACGGCGTAGACGCAACGCGATTAAGACGTGAACGTGATGCGGTTACGGTGTAAACGCAACGGCTCCACGGCGTGAACGCAACGCGTTTAAGCCGTGGAGCCGAATGTGGAAAACATGTATCAAGCCGAAGGCATCGTCCCGGACATGATACCTAAAAAACAGGCGCGCAAAAATGAGCGTGCTGCTTGTCAGTGGATCACTTGTTCTTGTAAGTCACGACTACCGTGTTGGCAAAGAGGCTTTGCGCTCCTGAGATCGTGGAGCCTGTCGTTGTCAATGTCAGCGCGTTGTTGACAAACGACTTTTGAATGGCAGCCGTATTACTGATAGTCTCTCCGGTGGCATTGTCCATGTCGCCAGCGACAAACTGGCTGGGCACGAAAGAAGAGACCTTCACATCGCGGTTGATGAGGAAACCGATGAACAAGTCCTCACGGGTAAAAATCAGGCCGAATGAGTTAAGCAGGTAGATAGGCTCAACGGTGTAAGGGCATACGCGTAGATTCTTGTCGGTAGACAGTTCGTTTGCAAAGCCCAAGTCGTATCCGGACATGTTTCCTTCGTTGTAAGTGCATGAGAAGTCGGGGTTGTCTGAGCCATCTTGCTTCACACTTACAAGATAACCGTCAGCATCGTAGTTCCAGGTATAGGTCACGTCGTCGCCATACATGTCGCGCCCCGTGCTCTTGACAATACGACCATTGTCATCGAGCGAGTATGTATAAGGCGCGCCAGTGGTCTGCCCCGTGGTGGAAACCGTTTTGCCATCGTAAGTGAACGACCACTCCAAGCCGCTGTTTGAAGATATAGCCTTCAGCGAGCCATCCTCGTTGTAGCTGAGGTTGAGCTTCAACGCGTCTTCCGTCAAGCCAATCATGCCGGCATACATGCTCACCATGGTGTTGCCAGAGATGGTGATGCTCTCTATCTGGCGTGGCTGATAGATGTATGCCTCACCAAGCGACCATGAAGAGTTGCCACGCACAAGCTTGACATCCGCCATGCCCTCTCCGTTATAGTTTGGCAAGGTGAACTTCAAGCCATCGGAAGTCACGGTTCCAGAAATATAAGGATTCTGTATTAGGTTACTTTTCGTGGAGGGACTGGCCAATAAAATCTTGTCGCCCTCGGCGAAACCGATGCCGGAGATCGCAATCTCCTTACCCTGTGCCATCTCGCTTGGCAAAGAGAGCGCGGAGATTGGGTTGTCGGCATCGAGGAGGTTGATGGAGCCCAATGTCCAAGAGTCGTTGCCGCTCTTCAACACCACGTTGACCTTGCCTGCTGACAGGGTGTAAGGAATGGTGAACGTGGCACCGTTGGAAGACATCTTGGCGTTTGCGTCAACCGCGTCGCCGCTTTCGGGCTGGAGCAGGATGGTCTGACCTGTGGCGAAGCCACTGCCCTGCACCGTTACCTCAGAGCCTATCTTGGCTGAGGAGGGAACCACGGCGTTGGTGATGGGGTTTGTTGGGCCGTCATCGTCTGACGAGCATGCCGAGAATGTGACTATGGCACAAAGCATCAGCATCATCGAGATCAATTTTCTCATAACGTTTGTGTTTTATGGATTAATAAAGTGGATATTGTCATGCTTACAGTCCTGGCTGGCTATTCAAGATTTTCTCCGTGTCGTCGCTCGAAGGGCGCGTCATGTCGGGGTTGACGATGCGCCCGTTGGGGTCGAGAAGGATAAATCGCGGTATGCCGCTGATGCGGTAGTCGGCCTGGAACTTGCTGCCCTTGCCTATGTGGAGCTGGGTGCCACAGAGCGCGCCACTCTTCACGCGCGCCTCCCATTTGGCCTTGTCGGCATCGATGGAAAGGCCCAAGAAGGTGATGTTGCGCCCCTCGTATTTCTCTGCCAACTTCTTCAGGAAAGGCAACTCCTTCTGGCATGGGCCGCACCACGTGGCCCACATGTCGATATAGACATACTTGCCACGGAAGTCGCGAAGCGACAGCTGCTTGCCGTTGATGTCCACGCCCTTGAAGTCGGGCGAGGGACGGCCTACCGCCGCCTTGTCCCACTTGGCGCAAGCTTGCTTGAAAATCTCGTTAAGATAAGGCGAGGTGACATAGGTGTAGTAGAGGTTCTTCAAGTCGGTGATGTTGTCGGTGCCGTTGCCCTCCACATAGGTGAAAGCCAAATGGTGAATCAACGACTCGCGCACCTTCTCGTTGTCGAAATGCTCGCCGATGTAGCTCATCTCAGCCACCACCTTGGGATAGAACTGGCGGATGTTCTTGCCAGCCTCGTCGAACACGTGTGATGTCTCAATCATGAAGTTGCGATACTCGTCTATGTCGGCATAGTCGGAGTCTTCCTTGACATATTGGCGAAGGGTGTCATAGTAGTCCTTGCCCAGTGTCATGGTGGTGTCCTTGGTGAGATAGACGTGACCCACGGGATACATCAGGTAGGCGTTGGCGTAGAAATATGTTATCCTGCCCTCCTCCATCTTCTGGAACTTGTCGTTGGCGGCGAACTTGCGCACTTTCAAGAGCCGCTTCATTGTCGTCATCTTGTCGGCAATGGCCTTCTTGAACTCGTCCCAAGGCATGGCGTAGCTTTGGTCTGGCAAGCCCATGAGCTGTATCTTGTTGAGATAGTCTATGGCCTTCTCGTTGCCGCCCTTCACGGCAAAGGTGTTGTCGAAGTCGTTGGCATCGAATGAGACAGTGAGCTCGTCACCCTTCTGGAGATAGAGGTTCTTCCACTTCTCTCCATAATACACCTTGGCATAGAGGGCGTCCATGCCATCGAGCTTGGCCGTTGCCTTGCCATCGCTGAGCGGAAACTCGTTCACGCTCTGGTGATACACCAGCACCACGTTGCCAAGAATGGCGTTCTTGACATCAAAATGCACCGTGATGCCCTCGGCGGCGCGCGTGCTCACGGCCATGAGCAGCAACAGCAACAGGGATGTTATCTTTGTTTTCATGTTTGAATCCTTAGTATAATATTTATATGTATAAAAAACGCGTATCAGTTGGTTCGCTCACGATAGGTAGCGTCCACGATCTTCGCGAAACCCGTGTAGCTCTTGGGGTTCACCTTGGAGAAGTCACCCTCGGTGGCCATGCCGTCGTATATGCGGAGCGTGCCAGCGCCATCGCTCTCGGAGCCAACCACCAAATCGTAGTCGTGATTGTTGGAAGAGTTCTGGTAGAAGTTGAACTTCATCATGGTGATGTTCTCGCCACGAAGCGTGAATTGCTTCTCAGCCTTGAGAGGCGTCTCCGAGAGGTCCACGCGATATACCGTGCCGCCCACGGCATAGTACATGTAGTTGCGCAAGGAGCTGAAAGCGAAATGGGAAGCCTTGGCGATGTCGGAGCAGCCGCTCAGGTCGCCATAATAAGCCTTGCCAAGGGCGTATGTGCAGTCGGCATAGGTCAACATGTCGCCAAGCTGGATGCCATAGAGATAAAACTTGTCGCCGTCGCGCAGCACCGTATAGGTGATGCCCATCTTGGCGTTGCCGGGGTCATACTTGGTATTCTCCATGTACACGAAGTCCAAGCCCTCGGGATAGTCCTTGAAGGCCGTGCCTGCCACCATGTCGCTGCCCTTATAGCCTGTGGCGATGCTCTCCATGCCTTGCATGGTCTGGTAGTTGGTGTCGGAAAGCGACAAGCTGACCAGAAACGGGCAGCAAGACATGAAGCGCTTGTTGACCGTATCGTAGAACAGATAGATGGAGGCGTAGGACGTGGCACCCACATTGGCACCCACATACGGGGCCAGCACCGCTTCCTTGTTGACGGCGGCAAACAAGCCCTGGATGCCCATGTTGGAGGCGGTGTAGGCCAGGCCATCGCTCACGCACACCCTCATCATGCCGCTCTGGTCGCAGACCATGCCGCGCGGATGAAGGTCTTGCGACTTGGCCACCTCATACTTGAAGGCATAGTCTTTCTGCCAAGCGAAGTTGTTTTTCGACAGGCGCGTGGCACCGTCCTGCGTGAATAGGTAGAAGGGCGAGTCGCTGTATCCGCTGTTTGGCAAGTACTGTATGGCGTACGGGTAATCCAGCTCCGTCATGCCGTTGGTCTTCAGCACGTCGTGATAGGTCTTGCCCGTCACGTCGGAAATCATGTCGAGGCGCGTCTTGCCATCCACGTCGCAGAGCACCATCCACCCTTCCGACGAGGAGTCGCTCACCTTGAGCGAGTAGCTCTTGCGCCAGAACAAGCCCGACTGCTTGTCCTTGGCGGTGAAGTAGATGGTGTATTCGCCCGCGTTGAGCGTCACCTCCTGGTGGAGATGCTTATCGTGGCTCAGCACCGTCTCCTCGTGGTCGCCGGCGTTGTTGATGACCTTCCACTCGTAGTCGTAAGCGTCGATGTCGGTGATGTTGTCGCCCATGGAAGGGTCGAGGTCGAGCACGTCGTGGATAAGCACCGAGTTGGTCTCAGGCACGCCCGTGATGTTTGGCTCGTTGAGGGAATGGTAATCGTAGTTGCCCTCGTCTTGCGAGCATCCCGCGAAGACCATAGTCAACGCGAGAGCCGCAGCCAATAATATCTTGTTTCTCATCGTTGTGTTCTTTTTCATGCCATGAGTGTGTTTAGTTGTCGGCAAACAAGAGCGCGTTGCCTTGTGCGTCGAAGGCATCCTTGTCGTAGGCCAAACCCTGGCTCTTCAGGTTCTCTTGCTGGCGCACGTAAGTCTGCATCTCCGCGCTGACATACGACTGCATGGCGAGCGTCATCTTAGAGGCATCGTTGAAGTCGGCCGGGTCGAGGTCGAGCACCTTGCAAGCCAACTCAAACTTTTGCTGCGTGAAAGCTCCTAAGAGGTTTTTCTCCCAAGCCTTGGGTGCCGTGGTAAACTGGTCTGAGAACACTATGCCATACGCCAAGGTCGTAACCACGTCGCCATTGGATGTCGTCTCCTGCGTCACGGGCAGGGTGAAGTTGGCATTTGGCTGGAGCGTGAACTTGAGGTGCTTCTTTTGCGTCTTTAGCGCGGCGGTGCGCTTCAACGTCACTATATACTGGTATGTGGTCTCTCCCACTGGCATCTCCGCCTTGGCCGGCAACACGTAGTCGACGCCCTCCTGGGCATCGTCGGATGTTATGGCGAGGGCTATCTCGCGTGGCTGGTCCGACGGACGGCCCACCAACTGTATCTGCACGGGCACCTGCATCTCGTCGCCTTTCTGGTAGACGAAGGTCACGTCGGTGGAGTCTTGCAGGATGTTGGTGTTGGTGCGGTTGTTGAAATACACGCCATTGATGTCCTGGAACAGGTCAGGAGACTGCTCACTGCACGAGCCAAGGCCCATGAGGGCCATCAGCCCCATGAGGGCGGCGCTTATCTTATGGTTTGTCTTGTTCATTGCTTTCTTCATTATCCATGGTTATCTGTTCTCCGTCTCCGAGTCGGGCAACGGCACTACGAACACAAGGTCGCTGGCCTTGGTGTTCTTGCTGCTCGACGATGACGTGATGATATCGCTGTAGAGTCGCTTGTAGAGATAGAAGAGCTGGCCCTCGCCATAAAGCTCGCGTATGTACTCATACTTCAGCAGGTCGGGCGTCAAGGTCTGGAGGTTAGCCACGCCACGGTTGCGGCGCAAGGCGTTGACATACTGCACGCCTCTCGACAGGTCGTCGCTCTGGCTCTCGGCCGCTATCAAGAACATCTCGCCCAGGCGGAGCATAGGTATCATGGTGTTCTGGATGCTGCCCGTGGCCTCCATGTCCTTGTACTTGTAGAAGTATCGGTTGCTGCCCGTGGCCACCCAGTCGGCACGATAGCGATAGTCGTCTTGGTAACCACCAGTCTGCGCCGCGCCACCATAGACCAGCTTGTCCATCAGACTGTTGTCCATGCGGAACACGTAGTTGGGCAAGCGCGACGGGTCAAAATAGTTCTTGAAGAGGTTGCCACGGCTCGTGTTGGTCAGGGCGAACAGCACCTCGGAGGAGAATATTCGGTCGGGGTCGGCTGGCGAGCCCACGACCAAGTTCTTGTCCACGAATGGGAATATGCCTTGGTCGGCAGTCTTGATGACATCTGTGGCATACTTGAAAGCGTCAGCCTTGTCGCCCATATATAGATAGGTGCGTGCCAGGAGACCCTCCACTGCATAATAGTTGAGGCGCAAGGCGCGATAGCGCAGGAAGTTGCTCGTGCCATCCTGTGAGCCACTCATGAGCGTGCCCTCGGTCTTCACGGGGTCATTGGCAAGCAACGTGCGCGCGTCCTCAAGGTCGGCCACCACCTTAGCCGCCACCTCCTTGGCTGTGAGCAAGGGCTCTGGCGAGTTGCCCACCTTGGTATAGTAAGGTATCGCGGTCTTGTCGCTGTCCTTGGAATAGACAGGACCGAAAAGGCGGAGCATGTCGAAATGGAGCATTGCGCGCAACGCCAACGCCTCGCCCTTGATGACATAATAGTTGCTGCCGGTGAAGAGGCTCTGGTTCTGGTCTATGCTCTCCAATATCTTGTTGCAGTTGAGGATGAGGGCATACGCCTTGTTCCACGTCTGGTCGAGTCGGTCGCGCCAATACTCGGTGTTGTATTGATACGACGAGAGATCCTTGTAGTTGCCCCACACGCTGTTGTCGGTGCCTATGGCATAGGCTCCGCCCATCACCTCTATCATCTCCACCGAGAGGGTCTTGCCATAGAGGGCGTCGCTGTTGAGGTCGATGTAAATGCCGTTGAGCATCTTCTCGTAGCCTTCCTCCGACTTGAGAAGCTCGCCCTCCGAAATCTTGTCGTAAGGTTTCACCTCCAGCCAATTGTCGCACGAGACGAGGAGCGCGCAGAGGGCAAGCGTGAATGTATATAATGTCTTTTTCATTGTGTTGTCGAGTGTATGAGTTTAGAAAGTCGCGCCTACGGAGAACGACACGGTGCGGGCGAACGGGTAGTCGATGCCTCGCTCAGCCTTCACCGTGGACCAGCGGAAGAGGTCGTTCATGTTGGCTTGCACAGAGAGAGCCTGCATGCCAAGCTTCTTGGCCACGTTGAGCGGGAACTCATAGCCAATGCTCACCGACTCGCAGGTGAGGGTGTTCTCGTCCATCACGAAACGCGACGACTTGTCGGTCTTCTGCACCATGGATATGCCCTTGAAGCGCGCGTTGCGGTTGGTCTGGCTCCATCGGTCGTAGAGGGCGCGGCGGTCTTGGTTGTTGTACACGTCGGCGGTGCTGATGTTCTCCACCTTGTCGAAGAGGGAACTGTTGAACAACTGCCCGCCATACTGGTATCGGAAGTAGCAGTTGAAGGAGAAGCCCTTGAAATAGAAAGTGGTGCCAAGCAGTCCTTCTACATCTGGCTCGGTGTCGCCACATACCACCTCATCGGCAGCGTCGTAGGTGAACGAGTATGTGCCGTCCTTCTTGATAAACAGTTCCTTGCCCGTGGCTGGGTCGATGCCAGCCGACCTGACCGCCCAAATGGCCGTCGGGCTTCCGCCGTCGTAATAGCGCGTGGTGCTATGGAGGGCAGCCTTGCCGCTCTCGTTGAGCGCGCTGAAGGCATTGCCTATGTCAGCATATTTCGACTTTGAGTGGGTGGCACTCAACGAGATGTTCCAGTTGACACGCTGCTCGGGCATGTAGATTGGCGAGAACTTGACCGTGGCCTCCCAACCCTTGGTCTTCTGCTTGCCGGCGTTGAGCGCCTCGCTCGTCACGCCCATGGAGCCAGGCGTGGTGATAATGGCGAGCAGTGGGTCGGTGTCCTTGATATAGTAGTCGAGCGTCACGTTCAGGCGATTGCCAAGGGTCGTGATGTCGGCACCCACGTTGTAGTTGATGGTCTCCTGCCA
>DJQL01000110.1:9444-17173 GCA_002437565.1 Prevotella sp. UBA6387 | reverse complement strand
TGATATGCAGAGAAGTTCTGGTTGCCAGGATTGCCCACCGAGGCGCGCAGCTTCAGCATCTGGAATATGTCGTTGTCGCGCATCCACTTCTCGTTGTGGATGTTCCAGCCCAGTCCCACAGACCACGTGGTGCGGAAGCGGTTGTCTGTGCCAAACATCGACGCCCCGTCGTTGCGCAGGTTGAAGTCGAGCAGGTAGCGATTGTCGTAGGCGTAGCCACCGTTGAGATAGAAGCTGGAGGCGTGCTTCACGCTCTCGCTATAACTTGGCTTGCCACCACTCGGGTAGTTGTTGGCAAACGAGGGCGCGGCAAACTGGTCGTCGGTGAAGCCCGTGGCCGAGTAGCCATTGGTCTTGCTCGTGGTGTTGCTGAAGTTGAAGCCCAGCACGGCGTTTATCTGGTGCTTCTCGGCTATCAGCTTGCCATAGGTGGCCGACACGTCGCCCTCATAGTAGAGATACTTCTGCAAGCTATGGGTGAACAAGCCTTTTTGCGTGGCATCCTTGTCGTCAAACTGGGTATGCTCTGGCGAGAGGCGCTCGTCCTGGGTATCGTCGTACTTGGTGATGCCAAACTTGGCGCGGAAGCGCAGATCATTGGTGGCGAACCACTCGGCTATGAAGTTGTTTGTGAAGCCGAAGCGCTGCCCCTTGTCGTAGTTGTTGAGGTGGGCGTTCCATAGAGGGTTCGACACAGGACTGTCGTCGAGCCCGTCATCGGGATAGTAGAGGTACTTGTTTATCTTGCCGTCCTCTCCATATTTCTTGTAATAAGGGTTGGCCTGGGCATACTCAGAGAAAGACACGGTGGGGTCGTTGGTCTCCAGATAGTCGATGGAGAGCTTGTTGCTGAACTGGAACTTGCCCGTGCGGTAGATAAGGTCAATGTTGCCGCCGAGCGTCTGACGGTCGGAACCTTTCATCACGCCGTTTACCTTGCCGTAGTTCAAGCCGATGCCATAGCGTATGTTCCCCTCTCCACCTTCGGCATAGACATTGTGCTTGTGGGTGAAGCCAGTGCGCAGGGGCACGCTGAGCCAATAGGTGTCCACACCCTGCTCGATGTCGCGCAGGCGTGAGTTGTAGAGGTTGTCAAGCTTTATCTGGTTGAACGGGTTGCCTGTGTTGTCCTTGTAGACACCAGCCAGCCGTTCAAACTCCAGCTTCTCGCGAGAGTTCATGAGGTTATAGTCGGAAAGGTCGGCGAAGTCGAGGCTGTAGTCGCCCTTATATGAAATCTGCAACCTACCTTTCACCGGAGCCTTTGTCTCAATCACCACCACGCCATTGGCGGCCTTGGAACCATAGATGGCGGTGGAGGCGGCATCCTTGAGCAATGTCACGGAAGCCACGCGGTTCATGTTGAGGTTCATCACCGTCTCGAGCGTGGTCTCAAAACCATCGAGGATGAAGAGCGGCTGGTTAGGGTCGGAACCGTACTCCTCTTTCAGTCCTGCCACGCTCGACTTGCCGCGTATCTCCACGTCGGGCATCTTGTTTGGGTTGGAGCCCGCGAGATTATTGTCCATTATCTTGAACGACGGGTCGAGGGTCTTCAAGCTCTGGAGCACGTTTTGCGCGCCCACGCTCTTGAGCTCGTCGCCCTTGAACGAGGTGGAAGAGCCTGTGAAGCTCTCCTTCTTGCGGCGATACACGCCCGTGACCACCACGTCCTTGATGTTGAGGGCTTCCGACTTCATGTAGACTCGCGAGAAGTCGGCCTGGTTGCTGCCCGTGTATCGGAGGATGGTCTTCTTGTAACCAATGAACGACAGCACGATGTCGCACTTCTTGTCTACCGGCAACGAGAAGTGGCCATCGACATCAGTCGTCACGGCGTTGGTGGTGCCCTCTATGGCAACCGTAACGCCAACCATCGGTTCGTTGTCAGCACTATCGAAGACCTTTCCCTCGATGAAACCTTGCTTGACGGAGATTCCGGCTTGCGGAATCGTGCCACCCATCGTGTTCTGCGCATAGGCTGAGACAAAGAAAGGCGGCGCGAGACAGCATCCCAACAAAATCAAACGAAAAGCATTTGATGTTATTCTTTTTGTATGCATACAGCCTCTATTTATTTGAATTTTCTTGAAAACAAGACTATTGTGCGCCTTGGCGCACATCAATTAAAATGCAAAGGTAGGCATTTTCCACGGATTAACACTATAATAGCGGTACCTTATCAATGAAAATTGATAAGACTCGCACCCGTTAGATAATGCTCATGCCAAGCATACATATAATAAGGGGACACGCTTTCAGGCGTGTCCCCTTAATTGAATATTAAACCTCGATATGTGTGAATCTACCTTGCCACTACGCCTTGGTTATGATTCCACTCTTGGAAGTCTTAAGGAAATTGACAATGTTTTGCACCTCTTTTCCATCTGGCACCTGCTGCTGGATCTGTAGCGTGGCGTCAAACGTGCTGTTCTTGCCGTGGAAAAGCAGACGATAAGCATTGGCAACGTGCTTGCGCACCCTCTCGTCGATATGCCATGTTTCCATGAGCGTATTGTTAGGTCCAGTATATGCAATCGGGTTGCCACCGGCGATGGCGTAAGGCGGAACGTCGTTGGAGAAACGGGTACCGGCCTGAAGCATGGCGAGGTCGCCAACACGCGTGCCGGCGTTCTCGATGACAGAGGAACTGAATATTGCCCCATTGCCTATTTCGCAATTACCGGCAATCTTAGTGCCATAACCAAACACGTTGAAGTCGCCAATAACGGTATCGTGCGAGATATGCACGCTCTCCATGAGGAAATTGCCATTGCCAATGACGGTCTTGCAACCTTCATGAGTAGCCCTGTTTATAATGACATTCTCCCTGATAGTGTTGTTGTCGCCAATCACAACCTCGCTGCGCTCCCCATTGAACTCAAAGTCTTGAGGAATTGCCCCGATGACCGTGCCTTGGTGAACCTTGTTGTCATTGCCCATCTTGGTGCCATTGAGTATGCTGACGAATGGGAAGATGACGCAATTGTCGCCAATTTCCACGAAGTCCTCAATATACACGAATGGGAATATCTTAACGTTGTTGCCAATCTTCGCCTTGGGCGAAATCACGGCCTTGTCACTTATCTGATTCATAGTCGCTTCATTAATTACTTATCAACACTAATAACCAATTATTTAGCACCACCGCCAAGAGCGTAGTAAAGGTTCACGACCGCCTGCATCTTGTAGAAGTCGTCCTGCACCTGGTTGAGCTGTGCGTTGAGCAAGTTGCTCTGTGCCGTGATGACCTCAAGATATGTAGATCCTGCGCTTGCCATGAGGTTACGGGTATCCTCCACGTTTTTCTTCAACACCTCTATGCGCTTCGATTCCAACTTGCTCTTAGCGTCGGAGGCATTGTAAAGCACGAGCGCATTGCTGACCTCTGATCCTGCTGAGAGCACGCTGTTCTGCCAAGTGTTGAGGGCCTGCTTGTATTGGTCCTCAGCCACGCGCAAACCGGCGCGAAGCTGCCCCTTCATGAAGATGGGCTGCGTGAGGGAGCCTACTGCGGAGAGAAGTATCTTGCCTGGATTAACAATCCCCATACCACCACTATTGGTGTATGCTCCAGATGCGCTGATTGTCAAAGAAGGATAGAAGCGCGCGCGAGCTGCCTCCACGTTGTAGAAGCAATTGGCAAGGGCCATCTCGTAGGCGTGGACATCAGCACGGTTGGAAAGCAACTGCACGCCGACACCTGTTGAGAATGTCGTGGGAAGGCTCTGCGCGTCGAGCGTAGTCCTCTGAATGGCATGAGCCTGCTCGCCCATCAGCAACGACAGGCTGTTTTCCGTCTCGCGAATCTGACGCTTCAGGTCTTCCTTTTGCGTCTGCACTGAGAGGTAATTGCTCTCTGCGCTTTGCACCGCCGTAGACCTGACGCCTCTCACGGTCTGCAGCTGCACCTTCATGATGTCCCATGTGTCCTTGGTGAGCTTCTCCATGTCGTTTACGATCTGGAGTTGCTTGTCGAGCATGAGAAGCGTGTAGTACATGTTTGCGACATTGGCGATGAGCTTTGTCTGCACGGCCACCTGATAGTCTTTCATCTGGAGCATTGAGACTTGCGCCGCGCGCTTCGCCGCGGTGAGGTTGCCAAAGAGGTTGGCATCCCAGCTCGCGCTGATTGGGAGCGAATAAATCTTAGTGGCCTTTTGCCCGTCCCACGTGGATATCGTGCCTTGGGGCGTGAAAGTGATGCCAGGCAGGAAAGCCAACTTTGCCGCCTTCAGTTGGGCCTCTGCCATGTCAATGTTCAAGGCCGCGTTGAGCAAGTCGGGGTTGTTGGCAAGCGTCTTCGCAATGAGCGTCTGCAGCTGTGGGTCTGTGAACACGGAACGCCAAGGGATATTGGCGAACGATGTCGTGTCGGTCACGGCAAGGGTGTCGTTATCGTTGACCGCGTCGCGTATAAGCCCCGACGTGTTGACAGCCGGCCGCTCATACTTGCCGTAAAGGCTCTTGCAGCCCGTGAGAGTCACGGCTGCAAGACCAATGATGAGGAAATTGTATCTTTTCATTATTCTCAATCCTTTTTATCTAAATACTGGTCGTGCCAAAAGGTTGGGAGCGACCTGCCTTCCTTGGTGTCCATGTCAGACTCGATGGCCGCACCGGCATGTGCATACTGGCGAAGCTCTGCCTCGACCTCCTTGTTGTTGTCATCCTCAAACTTCATTGGCTTGACCTTCTCCTGCAAGTATTGGAAGATGCAGAACAGGGCTGGCACGATAAACAACTGGATGATCGTACCCAAGAGCATGCCTCCCACGGCAGCGGCACCAAGGGTCTGGTTACCAGACTTGCCCACGCCTGAGGCGAACATCAAAGGCAGCAAGCCGATGACCATTGCCAAAGACGTCATCAAGATAGGACGCAGACGGGCAGCGGCGCCAAGGATGGCAGAATACCTGATGGCCATACCAGTCTCGCGGCGCTCAAGGGCGTACTGCACGATAAGGATGGCGTTCTTGGCCAGAAGTCCGATAAGCATGATGAGCGAAATCTGCATGTAGATATCGTTGGAGTGACCAAAGATATTGGTGAAGATGAACGCTCCGGCAAGTCCGAACGGGATTGACAGCATCACGGACAAAGGCAAGATGTAACTCTCGTATTGCGCGCTCAGAATCAAGTACACGAAGATGAAGCAGAGCACGAAGATGAGCGTGGTGGAGTTGCTCGACTCTGCCTCCGAACGTGTCAAGCCTGAGTACTCATAACCATAGCCTTGCGGCAGCATGTCGCCAGAAACTTCCTTGATGGCCTGCATCACCTGGCCGTTGGAATAGCCCGTGTTTGGCGTGACGCTCACGTCGATGGAGGTGAAGAGGTTGAAACGACCGATGTTGGATGGGCCGAAGACCTTGCGCAACTTCACGAACTCGCTCACCGGCGACATCTCGCCAGACGCGGTGCGCACGTAGATGCGGCTCAGTCCGTCTGGGCGCATACGGCTCTCCACGTCGCCTTGTATCATCACACGGTAGAGCTTACCATAGGCATTGAAGTTGGAAGCGTACAAGCCGCCATAGTATCCCTGCATCACGCTGAGCACCGTCGACGGCGATATGCCGGCCTGCTTGGTCTTTGCCACGTCAACGTCGACCATGTACTGAGGATAGTTTGGGTTGTACGAGGTCATGGCCTGCTGAATCTCAGGACGCTTGTTGAGCTCACTGATGAAGTTCTTGGTGATGTTATAGAACTTGTTGAGGTCGCCACCGGTCTTGTCCTGCATGGTCATTGTCACACCGTTTTGTACAGAGAAACCAGAGATCATAGGAGGACCGAAGGCAAGAATCTGCGCGTCCTTGATGGCGGCCGTCTGCTTATAAATCATGCCCAGAACGGAGTTCTGCTCGTATGGGTTCACAAGCAACGCCATCGGGTCCTTATCCGAGATAGCACGCTTGATGCGAGCGAAGAAACCTCCGGATCGATCCTCAAACGACTTCAGCTTAAGGATAAACGTCGCCTGATCGGGACCCTGGCCGGCGATGAAGTTGTAACCCACGATGGCATTACGGTGAAGGATTGCAGGGTTGCTGGCGAGCATCTTGTCGACCTGATCCACGATTTGCTGCGTGCGATCCTGTGAAGTACCTGGCTTGGCTGAGATAGTCACGAATATGCTACCAGTATCCTCGTCAGGCACAAGACCCGTCTTCGTGAACTTCATGCATACGACAAGCGTCACTATGCCAACGACCACGATAGCACCTGTTATGATGCGGTGGTTGATGACGTGAGCCATACCAACCTTATACTTGTTGATGGTCTTGTCGAACATGCGGTTGAAACCGCTGTGGAAACGGGCCACGAACGACTTGTTGCCCTCGTTCTCCTCTGCCTTGTGTGGTTTCAGGAACATGGCGCACAATGCCGGTGAAAGCGTCAAGGCGTTCAACGCCGAGATGACGATACTCACGGCCATTGTGACACCGAACTCACGGTAGAACGTACCAGACGTGCCACCAATGAAGCTCACTGGCACGAACACGGCAGACATCACCAGCGTGATGGAGATGATGGCACCAGAAATCTCGTTCATGGCATCTATGGCGGCGGTCATGGAGTTGTCGTAGCCCGCGTCGAGCTTGGCATGGACAGCCTCGACCACCACGATGGCATCATCCACCACTATGGCTATGGCGAGCAGCAATGCCGACAACGTGAGCAGGTTGATGGAGAAGCCGAATATCAACAGGAAGAAGAATGTACCTATCAAGGCCACAGGCACGGCGATCATAGGGATGAGCGTCGAGCGCAAGTCTTGCAGGAAGACATACACCACGAAGAACACGAGTATCAAGGTGATGAACAGGGTCATGATAACCTCTTCGATAGAAGCGAAGAGGAAGTCGGTCACGTCGTACATCATCACGACCTTCAACCCTGGAGGCATGCTCTTCTGCGCCTCGTCGAGAGCCGCCTTCACGTCGGTGGCTATCTGCGTGGCGTTTGAGCCGGCAATCTGCTGCACCATACCCATACACGCAGGCTGGCCGTCGTTATTCAAGTGCACGTTGTACATCAGCGATCCAAGCTCGATCTTGGCCACGTCTTTAAGGTGAAGAGTCTCACCTGTGGTCTTGCTCTGGATCACGATGTTCTGATACTCAATAGGCGTAGACAAGCGGCCCTTGTAGCGAAGGGTGTACTCGTAGGCCATGTTTGAGTTCTCACCGAACTTACCAGGCGCGGCCTCGATGTTCTGCTCGGCGAGCACGCCCGTGATGTCGGAAGGTATGAGGCCATACTGCTTCATCTTGTCTGGCTGGAGCCAGATACGCATGGAGTAAGTAGCCGTAGAAGGGCTCTGCACGTCACCCACGCCGTTGACACGCTTGATGAGCGGCACGATGTTGATGTCGTTGTAGTTGGTGACGAACTGGTCGTCGTAGCGTCCGTCGTCAGACGTGACGGCATACATGATGACGTTTGATGTCTGGCGCTTCGTCACGGTCACACCCACCTTTGTCACCTCGGCCGGCAACAGTGCCTGTGCCTGCTGCACGCGGTTTTGCACGTTCACGGCTGCCATGTCGGCATCGGAACCCTGCTTGAAGTAGACGGTGATCGTCGCTGAACCATCGTTGGTAGCGGAAGAAGTCATGTAGGTCATGTTCTCCACACCGTTGATGCTTTCCTCCAAAGGCACCACCACAGACTTCAGCACCGTCTCTGCGTCAGCGCCTGTATAGGTGGTTCGCACCGTGAT
>DJQL01000110.1:7535-9365 GCA_002437565.1 Prevotella sp. UBA6387 | reverse complement strand
CAGCACGAGCACGATGGATATCACGGTCGACAGAACCGGTCGTTGAATGAATTTTGTAAATGTCATAGTTGATTGAAATTAACTCCTCCTTATTTTCCTGTCATCGTCTTGACAAAGCCCTTGGCCGTGCCCTGGTTGGCTCCGAGCTTCTCGGCCTTCTCAATCTTCTCCTCGTATTGCTGCTCGGTGAGGGGCTTGATCTGCTCGCCGTCGGTGAGCTTCGTTATGCCCTTGCACACGTAGCGGTCGCCAGCGTGTAGACCATCGGTGACGATATAGTTGATGCCGTCGTCTTGCGGGTTAACCTTGATGGCGGTGTATTTCACCTTGTTGTCGCTGCCGACGACATACACGAAAATCTTGTCCTGAACCTGCACTGTAGCCTCTTGCGGAATGATGATCGCGTTGTTGCTCACGTGTGGCACCACAATCTGGCCCGCGCCACCGCTCTTCAGCAGGCGCTGTGGGTTGGCGAAATGGGCAATAAGGGAGTAAGCGCCAGTGGAAGCATCTATCACGCCGCTCATCTTCACCACGCGTCCGGGCTGGTTGTAGATGGTTCCGTCGGCGAGTTGGAGCTTCACCGTGGGCATCTCCTTCAGCACGCCGGCAACGCTTCCGGCCGTCTTCGACATGCCGAGGATGTCGGGTTCGCTCATCGAGAAGAACACCTCAACGGTGCTCACGTCGGAGACGGTTGTCAGAGTGTTTGAGGCTGACACGAGCGCGCCTTTCTTGAATGGCAAGCTGCCAACGACACCACTCGCCGGAGCGCGAACCACGCACCACGACAGGGTCTCCTCAGCGGCGGCGAGGGAAGCCTGAGCCTGGGCGACCTGCGCCTTGGCGGTGGCATAGCTGTTCTGTGCCGTCTCGAGCTCATACTGGCCGATGATGTGCTGGTCGAAGAGCTTCTTATTATTAAGATATGTAAGGCGAGCGGTGTTGGCCTGGGCGCGAGCCGTGTTCAAGGCTGCGCGACACTGGCTCACCTGGGCGCGATATGTCTCGCTGTCGATGGTGAACATGGGCTGGCCAGCGCTCACGGTCTGACCCTCGTGAACATAAACGTTCGTGATGAATCCCGAGATTTTCGGGTGCACGTCAACATCCTGAATACCCTTGATTGTCGCCGGATAGGTGGTCTGAAGGTCAGCGCTTGAGACACCCACCGTCTTGACGGGGAACTCATTGTCCTGAAGATCAGCCAGTCCGCCACTGCTCTTCTTGCCACAAGAAGCAAGGGCCAATGCAGCCAAAGCCACAAACAAACAACTCTTGATTTTCATACCTAAATTTAGAATAATATTATTTTAATCATTTTACCAATCAAAAGGCGCATAGCACAACGCCCAAAAGGGCACAATCTCCCTAAAATATGCGCAAAGTTAGCACATTTATCTTAGAAAACTATTTTTGTCGATTGAGTTTTTAACAACAATTACAATCGTTTGTCGTTTCTTTATTCATTTGTCGCGAAATATGGTACAAAAGTCCATCAGGCGACTATGACAATCCCATCTCGGCCGCCTTCTTCTTGAGCAGTCGCATCAAGGGCTCACGCTCGTTGGGCACCTTGTCGTCGAGCACGGCATCCTTGAGGGTTTGCTTCAGCGTGCCAACCTCCCGCGAGGGCTTGAGATTGAACATTTCCATTATCTCGTTGCCGTCTATCACGGGTTGCAACAACCGCTTGTAGTCGCGCTCCTTCAGGTCGGCTATCTTGGCGCGCACCATGCGGAAATTCTCGCGGAAACGGGCCTTCCTCACCTCGTTTTTGCTGGTGATGTCGGCATCGCAGAGGCGCATGAGGTCGTCGATGTCGTCGCC
>DJQL01000110.1:0-7461 GCA_002437565.1 Prevotella sp. UBA6387 | reverse complement strand
TCCACGAGCTTCTGCACGTATTTCATCTTCATGTCCATCGGCAACTTGAGCCGCCTGAAGATCGACGGCACCATCTTGCCTCCCACGAACGGGTGGTTGTGGAACGTCCAGCCCTGCGCCGGTTCCCAGCGTTTGGTCTTCGCCTTGCCGATGTCGTGGAGCAGTGCCGCCCATCGAAGCCAAAGCGAGGCGGGCTCGCCGTCGGCGCCGGCCTTGTTGCCGTCGCACACGTTGTCGAGCACCTCCAGCGAGTGGTAAAAATTGTTCTTGTGACCTTTGCCGTTCTTTGTCTCAACCACGTCGAGCGCGGCGAGTTCGGGCAAGATGAGCTTCAGCAGGCCGCAACGGTGCAAGTCCACGAAGCCACGGCTGGGCTGCGCGGTCATCATTATCTTGTTGAGCTCCTCCGATATGCGCTCGCCGCTTATTATCCTTATGCGGTCGGCGTTGCGCTCCAGGGCGTCGAATGTCTCCTCGTCGATATAGAAGCGGAGCTGCGTGGCGAACCTCACGCAGCGCATCATGCGCAGTGGGTCGTCGGAGAAGGTGATATCGGGGTCGAGCGGCGTGCGGATGATGCCGTCTTGCATGTCGAGAATACCGTCGAAGGGGTCCACGATTTCGCCAAAGCGCTCCTTGTTGAGACACACGGCGAGGGCGTTGATGGTGAAGTCGCGGCGATTTTGGTCGTCTTCCAGGGTGCCGTCTTCCACATGTGGCTTGCGCGAGTCGTGGCTGTAGCTCTCCTTGCGCGCGCCCACGAACTCCACCTCGTGGCCACGCCATTTCACCTGTGCCGTGCCGAAATTCTTGAACACGGAGAGGTTGGCGTGCCCCGTGAGCAGTTTCCTGAAAGCCTTGGCAACCTCTATGCCGCTGCCCACGACCACGACATCGATGTCGTTGCTCGGGCGTTGGAGGAAAAGGTCACGCACGTATCCGCCAACCACGTAGGTCTCAAGGCCGAGGCTGTCGGCGGCCTCCGAGATTTTGTGAAATATGTCTTTGTCCAGCAACTTTGCCATGTCGGCATCGCTCAGCATTCTCATAATAGTATCGCTTTTTCTAATAGCTTGCAAAAGTACGAATAATTGATGAATTATCCCGCTTCCGCCCTCTCTTTTTGCCTTATGTCAAGACACGCGTCGGCTTTACGGCGTAAAGGCGACGCGATTCAAGCGTGAACGCGATGCGATTCAAGCGTGAAGCCGACGCGATTCAAGCGTGAAGCCGACGGGGGTTCAGCAACAATGCTAAACGCTTGAATATTAATGCGCTATACAAACTGATAAAAGATAACACATCACACACATTTCATTTCACACGAATCAAAAAGATTTGAAAGATGTCGGCTCCGCCGATTACGCATACCGTCTTTCAGCCGCCATACAGGGGTGGGTGCCGCACTTCGTTTATTGAATTCACGTATTTGTTTTTAAGACATTTAGTGTTAAATATTCGTATTAGTAAGTAACTAAAAAAAGCAAAAGTACCGTTATTTGGGCGGAATATATTAATTTTGCAACCTAAGTACATAAACTATTCAGAAACATTAAAGGCGCTTAGACGCATTACAATTATGGTAAATCTTTTTGAAAGTCTTAAAGATTATTTTGAGAACACCCCAAAGGAAGTACTCGATAATGATTGGAAAGAAATTGAGCATCTCAATGAGATTGGCCCCGATGTCATTGAGTATGCCGAGTTCGTAAGGGAGAATTTCGGCATAGCCGTGTCGTATTCCAATTCTAAGGAGAGGGGGAAAAACCACAAATATGATGTGTCCGTCAGTGAAGGGGAAATTGGCATAGCGGCGGATGCCAAGTACTGTTTAGCAGCATGACACAGTTATGGAAAAGGCTACTTTTAGGTTAGATAACTATCGCTTTACAAAGGCATCTTTGGATTTTAGCATACCAGACAATGCCGAGTTGAATATATCTTTCAGTCCCAAGGGTGTCTTTCACACAAAGGAGGCACGCTACGAATTGAGCTTTGATGTTATGGTAATTTGCACCGAGACAAACACAGAAGCTGTGAGAGTTTCGTGCGAGGCATCGTTCTCTTTCGGCGGTGAAATCGCCATCGAGGAAATACCAGAATACTTCTATCCCAACAGTCTCGCGATCGTGTTCCCATACATAAGGGCATTCGTTAGCACCATAACGCTGCAAGCAAACGTACAGCCCGTGGTGTTGCCAACAGTAAACCTGATGGGACTTACCGAGGAACTGAAAGAGAACACAACCGTTATCGAATAGCCAGAGTAATGAAAGCCACGGAGATATATCAGACTCTCGAAAATCGCCGCAACGATGAGGAAGTGGAAAAACACGGCCCTTATTTTTGTTCCGAGCGATATGCCAACGGCATTATTAAAGGGGGCGCGAAAGAACCGTGGCTTGGCGAGGGCTATTACTTCTGGGACACGAGAATAGCGGATGCACGATGGTGGGGCGATACGGTTTACGCTCAAAAGGGCTACATCATTTGCAAAACCACATACGACCAACATTCACCGTTGCTTTTCGACTTGGTGGGCGATGTGCGGCAGTTTGACGAGTTCATCAGATGTGCGGAACTTGTAAGGAAAGAACGGAAACTGCAAACCGTAAAGTTTCCCGTAGTACTTGCCTACATGAAAAATAAAACGCCAAACTTCAATTATAAGGCGATACGAGTTTGGCCGCACCCAAACACATTTGAGAAAACAGCCGTTAGGTTTCCTGACGCCAAAGTAGTTTTGTGCAAGCCCGACAAAATACAAATTTGTTTCTTTGACAAGACTTTGCTCACAGAACCTTATAGAATTGTAGGCAGAAAGACGTTTACAGCGAACCAAACCATATAGTTCGCATTTCACACGTTTCGGTTCGAGCACATTTCATTTCACACGAATCAAAAAGATTTGAAAGATGTCGGCTCCGCCGATTGCATAAACACTAACCCTTTGCAGGGGGCGAGCCCTGTGACCGTCCGCGACCCGAATGGCAATTTGTCTTAACGACAATAGAGACAATGAAAGACCATAAATTTCATCTCAACGCGATATTCGCATGGCGATGAAATGCCCTTGAAGTTGTCTCTCATTGTCTCTGTTGTCGTTTTCCATATCAATACCAACACATTTTTTTGCTCGTTCAGGAAAAAAATCAATAACTTTGCGTTATTATGCAATAATAGGGCGAAATTTAGGTTATTAATAAAATTGACATGAACAAACAATGAAAAAAATCATCATATTGCTGCTCCTCGCGCTGCCCATCCATATGCTCGCGCAATCGTCGATGACCGACTCGCAGGTGGCGAGCTACATTCAGCAGGAGATGAAGCGCGGCACATCGCAGGCTCAAATAGTGACCCACCTCATGCAGAGCGGCGTGGACATCACGCAAATCAGGCGCGTGAGGAAGGCATACGAACGTGCCAAGAATGACACTGGGCTGGGCGACGTGACGACATCACGAAGCCAAAGCCGCCTGAGGCAGGCCAACGGCGTGGGCAAGCAGGGCACAGGCGACAAGCAAGCCGACCGACTTGCCACACGGGATGCCAACGCGCAAAGGGATGCCAAGACCTCGCAGAGGATAGCGAGCAACAACTCTTGGCAGCAGCAATACGACGAGGATGATTCCGACTTCAAGAAATACCAGGACAACTTAGCGGCATTCTCTGACGACAAACAGAAAGGCGAAGGAGAAAGCGAAGAGCCGAACAAGAAAAAGGTGTTTGGACGCGACATATTCTCAAACAAGGACTTGTCGTTTGAGCCGCTAATGAACATTGCCACGCCGCAAAACTACGTGCTCGGTGCCGGCGACCAAGTGTCGGTAGACATCTATGGCGCGTCGCAGAAGTCGATAGACTGCACCGTGTCGCCCGATGGAGACATCGTGATAGAAGGCTACGGCCCCATCCGCCTCGGCGGTCTCTCCGTGGCGGCTGCCAAGGCAAAGCTCCGCTCAACCCTCGGCTCGCGCTACCAGTCGAGCCGCATCAACCTGTCGCTCGGACAGACACGAACCGTGTCCATCAACGTCATGGGCGAAGTGGTCAAGCCTGGCACATATACCCTATCGGCATTCGCCTCGGTGTTCAACGCCCTCTACATGGCTGGCGGCACAAACGACATAGGCACGCTGCGAAACATAAAGATTTACCGCGCCAACCGCCTCGTGAGCGTGTGCGACATATACGACTACATACTCAACGGCAAGATGACGGGCAACGTGCGACTGCACGATGGCGACGTCATCATCGTTGGCCCATACGACTGCCTTGTGAATATCACTGGAAAGGTGAAGCGACCAATGTATTATGAGATGAAGCGCAACGAGAGCCTGCAGACACTGCTGCGCTACTCGGGAGGGTTCACGGGCGACGCCTACAAGAAGGCGGTGAGAGTAAACCGCAAGACGGGACGCGAGTACGCGGTGTTCAACGTGGACGAGTTCGACATGAGCTCATTCCGGATAGCCGATGGCGACTCGGTGAGCGTAGACTCCATCCTGCCCCGCTACGCCAACACGGTGGAGATAAAGGGCGCGGTGTTCCGCCCGGGCATGTACCAACTCGGTGACGGCATCAACAGCGTGCGCACGCTCGTGCAACACGCCGAAGGACTAACCGAAGATGCTTTCACGGCACGCGCCGTGATGCACCGCATGAAGGCCGACCGCACGCTGCGCGTGATTCCGGTCGACATAAAGGGCATAATGGACAACACCGTGGCGGACATTCCGCTGAAAGAAAACGACGTGCTCTTCATTCCAACCAAGCAGACGGCCATGAACGACCAGACCATAACCATACAAGGAGAGGTGGTGTACCCTGGCGTGTACAAGTATGCTGACAACGAGACGCTGGAAGACTTCGTGCTCCAGGCCGGAGGCCTCACCGACCGTGCCTCCACCGTGAAAGTGGACGTGTCGCGCCGCGTGGGCAACCCAAAGGCCCTCGCCACCGACAGCGTGATAGCCAAGAACTTCTCATTTGCCCTTAAAGACGGCTTCGTGGTGGATGGCGAACAGGGATTCGTGCTCCAGCCGTTCGACGAGGTGTTCGTGCGCAAGAGCCCTCAATACAGCGAGCAGCAAAACGTGAGCGTGGACGGCGAGGTGACATTCCCTGGCACCTACACGCTGTCGCGTAGGCAGATGCGCCTGACCGACCTCGTGGCGGCAGCCGGAGGCGCGACCAACCTCGCCTACATACACGGGGCGAGGCTCGAGCGCAGGACCAACGAGGCAGAGCGCAAACGCATGGAAGCGGCTCTGCAAATGCAGAAAGAACAGTTGCAACAAGAACTGATGTCGCTCGCCGCGAGCCAGAACAATGGCTCTTCATTGCAGCAGGTGGGACAGCAGAACAACGAAGAGCAGCTGAAGAAGTTCCAGGTGCCGAATACGTATCCCGTAGGCATTGAGCTCGACAAGGCTATTGCCAACCCAAACAGCGATGCCAACATCGTGCTGAGGGAGGGAGACCGCCTCGTGTTGCCGCAATACACCTCGACGGTGAAGGTCAACGGCGCGGTGATGTACCCAAACACCGTGAGCTACATCAAGGGCAAAAGTCTGGGCTACTACGTCAACGCCGCCGGCGGATACGCCAGGAATGCGCGCAAGGGCGGAGCATACGTCATATACATGAACGGCATGGTGTCAAAATCGTCCAAGGCCAAGGTGGAGCCTGGATGCGAGATCGTGGTGCCGAGCAAGATCAAGCGCCGCTCAAGCCCGTCGGAGATACTGGGCATTGGCTCCAGCATGTCGTCTATCGCCGCCATGATAGCCACGATAGCCAACATGACTAAATAGTGGCAAATCTAAAAGATCACAAAACAAATCCGCAACGTTGCAGGGAAAAACAGAATTAAGTATGACAGCTATAGAAATACAGTCTTCGCTGGCAAAGACAATATATGATATAAATGACATCTCTATACTTGAACAAGTAAAGAATGCCATCCAGCAAATCTTGTCCATAAAGTCTAAGCCTTCAACAGGCGAGCTTGAGTTGACGCCATTCGTAAAAAGAATGTGCACTGGACACGGACTTGACGACAAACTTGATGATAAACAAATCCTGGAAGATGCCCTTTTGAAAAAACACTTATGAAAAAGGTATTCTTAGACACAAACGTAGTCATAGACTTCCTTGGTGAAAGAAAGAACTTCTTCTCGGATGCGGCAAAGATCATTTGCCAAGCTGACAAAAAAGAAATAACAATACTCTGTTCATCTTTAACGTATTCTAATGCTGCATATATCCTCCAACATGGATTTTCATTAGACGAAATAAAAAACAAATTGACACTGTTTTCACAATTGTGTGAAACAACAAGTGTAAATAAAGAAACTGTGGAAAAGGCATTAGCCTCAGAATACAAGGACTTAAAAGATGCCCTACAGTATTACTCGGCCAAAGAAGCAAAGGCTGACTTGATAGTAACTCGAAACGTCAAGGACTTTGTCAAACACGACATTCCAGTAATAACTCCCTCAGAGTATTTAACAGGAACTCAAAACGACAAAGATAGGCAGTAATGCCTTAAAGGAGGCGCAAAAGCACAAGCATGTCGTCTATCGAGGCCATGATAGCCACGATAACCAACATGACTAAATAGTGGCAAAGGCCACACTTGGCAATTGCCTTATTTTCGAGCCATTCTCATAACTCGCTATATATAAGCACGTTATGCTTTTAGCGAGGAAGATATGAAGTCAATAAATGGCACGTTTTACGTGTTCAACTAAAACATCCGTCCCATGACAACAAACAGCCCACTTACGGAAAGATACATAAATCCACATACCGATTTTGGCTTTAAGCGCCTTTTTGGCTCCGAGTTCAACAAGGAACTGCTCATCAGCTTCCTAAACGCCATGTTCCACGGTGAGCAAAACGTGCAGGACGTGACTTACCTCAATTCGGAGCACATCGGCGAGAGGGCTGACGCGAGACGTGCCATCTTCGATGTCTACTGCACCAACGACAGGGGCGAGAGGTTCATCGTGGAGATGCAAAACGTGTATCAAGAGTTCTTCAAGGACAGGACGATATACTATTCCACGTTCCCAATACGAGAACAGGCGCAGCGTGGGGGCGAATGGGATTTTCACCTGAACTCCGTTTACACCATTGGACTCCTCAACTTCAACTTCGCAGAGGGATTGCGCGACGCGCACCGATGGCATCATGAGGTGAAACTGATGGAGGTTGACACCCACGAGGTGTTCTACGACAAGCTCACGTATATATACGTGGAGATTCCCAAGTTTGACAAGACCGAGGACGAGCTTGTCACCATGTACGACAAGTGGATGTTCGTCTTGAAGAACCTATCACGGCTTATGGACAGGCCGGCGGCACTCCAAGAGCGTGTGTTCACCCGACTCTTCGAGCAGGCGGAGATATCAAAGTTCAACCCGCAGGAACTCAAGTCGTACGAGGACAGCG
>DJQL01000119.1:16011-16543 GCA_002437565.1 Prevotella sp. UBA6387 | reverse complement strand
CGTAGTTGTCGTCGCACCACATCAGTGTCACGTCGTCGGGCACTTTCAGTCCGGCGTTGTACACGTTGAGCACCTCCTTGTAGGGCACGAACACCTGCGGCACCTTGGTGATGTCGCTGTTCACATACTTGCGGAGCATCTGCCGCTGCACCTTGAACACCGAGTCGAGCACCACCTTCTGCTCCTCCACGGTCTTCGCGCCGTTCATCGCGCCGTCGTGTACGCCACGCATGCCTATGGTGTAGAGTATGGGCTGGTGGCCCACCTCCTTCATGCGGTCTTCCCAGAAGTTGATTACCCCCTGACGATTGTTCACGAAGTCGTAGTCGCCCTTGCCGCGGCGCGGCCATTCGCCAGCGGTGGAGCAAGCCATTGGCTCACAGTGGGAACCACCCACGTAGATACCGTATTTGAGTGCCACCTCACGGTTGCCCTTTGTGAGGAAGAACGGCACCGACACCTCGTGCATTGGCGGCCAGTAGGCGTTGGCACGCAGACGAAGCATGAGCTCGAAGATGCGCGCCGTGGTCTT
>DJQL01000119.1:15006-15893 GCA_002437565.1 Prevotella sp. UBA6387 | reverse complement strand
GGCTGCTGCTTGTCGGCATAGCCCTCGGGCAGTGCGAAACCAGCACGCTTAGCCGGCGTGGCATCCGCCCACCACTCCCATGGCGACACGCCCATGAGACGCGAGAGCTGAAGCAAGGCGTAGGCCATGCCGTGAGAATCGGCGGCGGTGATGCGCAACTTCCCGTCGCTCACTTTCATGGAGAAGCCCTCCCAAGGGAGCGAGCGGTCGAAGTCGACGGTGATGAGCGCGCTGTCCTTCTCGCCAGTGGTTATTATCCTTGCCGAGAGCACGGCGTGCAAGTCACCATCGAGCATGTCGAGGGCGGTCTGCGCCACAGGGTCGTGCTTTGGGTTCATCCACACTTTCACCTCCGACGCGCTTGCGATACGGAACGAGTGTTTCAGTTCGGGAGCCACATTGTCAAGGAACCACCGCTCAGCGTAAGGCAAGTAGAGACGATGTCCGTCGGCGTTGAGGTGTGCCCAGTCGCGCACGGCCTGGAAATAGCGGGCACGGAAAGCGTCGTCGCGCACGTGGATGGGGCAGTTTTTTTGATAGTTGTCGAGCAAAGGCACATTCATGTCCTTGCACATCTTGCGTATTATCTTACCAACCTGCTTGAAGCCCACTCGCTCGTTGTTCCACGGCGACACATATCCGAGCCGTGCCTTGGGGCAACGCTGGCGAATGCCGGTGATGAGCGCGCGCAACGAGTCGGAGAACATCCGGAGCGAGTCGCGATTGTTCTTGCACTTGTCGGCGTCGTTGTGTCCGGCTATTATGAGCACATAGTCGGCATCCTTGTCTATCTGCCGATAGCGTTGCAGGAGCGACTGCCCACACCACTCCTTGGTGCGGTCAAACGCCACGCTCGACCCGTTCTTGCCCACGTTCTGGTAGTCGAG
>DJQL01000119.1:6495-14914 GCA_002437565.1 Prevotella sp. UBA6387 | reverse complement strand
ATGACGGCGAGCTTGCCCCTATGTGCAGATGGTTGCGCGCATACAGCCGAAGGCATGGTGCCAACCATCACAAGAAATAGAATGATTTTAAGTAAAAAAGATTTCATAATATCATTTTGTTTTAATGATATATGGGGAAATGCCATATTTGCAACAAATCTGGCATTCCCCACTCCAAATATAAATTAAAGATATTTTTTCATGTCATTGTCAATCGTTGAAGACCATGTTCCAGTCGACACCTACATAATCCTTGGCCCAATCATATGGCAGGTAATTCCATATGTAGCTGCCTTCGTCAAGATATATTGTCACCTTAGCATAACGTGCCTTGATGGCTCTATAAAAGACATAGCAATCTTTGCCATTGGCATCTTTTGCAGTGTTTTTACCAGATATGCTTCCCGTGGCAGACCACGAGTTGCCGTCCTCACTCAGCGAAACCTTTATGCCATTGCATCCAATATAGCAGTAAGGCTTCATGAATCCCGTGACGTTGTGTACCGCCCCAAAATCGATAGTGAACTCACAGGTTCCCTTCTTGGCCTTTGGCACCCATTTGCTTGTCGTCATATTTGACGGGTCAAAGTTGTCAGCTGCCAAGCACTTCCATGCGCTAATGTCAGTAACCGTCTTTCCTGTCACGGCAGACGGATTGTCATCAACGAGACTCTCCTCGACATTAACGATTAGGTAAGCCACATTTTCCTCTGCCTCATTTGACGCGTTATTTGAGTATGTGGTATTGAATTTCATCGGAAGTAAGTAAGTCCCAACGTCGAGACTCGAGAAATCGGCCTTTTCTGAAGAAACACTTATCTCCGCACTTGTCTTGCCAGCTTCCACCGTGGCATTGGCTATGCTCAATGCCGAAACAATATCTGCAGGCAAAGCCTTGTATGATGTGGCGTGCGCGGTGTTGTAGTCAGACACCAGGTTCGTGGCCGGGCTCAACGATGCCGACACGTTAGAGTCGATGGCACGCTTCAATGACACTCCATACTTGACGTTTATCGATCCACTGACTCCTTTGGGGGTCAGTGTTATGGTAGACGTATTCTCCGTATTCGACAAACTGGCGAGCTTGTGGCTGTTATGTATGGCAATGTAATATACTCCCAAATCCTCGCTCGAGGCCAGCTGGCGATTGCCACTACCACTCTCAATGGTTAGACGTATTGGCAACACATACTCCGGCTGCGTGAGCTTGGCCTTGAGATTCTCTGGCAGGGTCACCTTGAGATTCTCGTTGGCCATAGTCGTATCTTTTTGAATCTCCGCGGCTGTCACCTCGATACCAGCTGCCACATCTTGAGGGACAGCAAGTGCATTTGTGCCGTTTTCATTGTTATACTGGCTCGTGAGTGTCGTATCGACAACGGCACTTACCTTTACGGTGCTCTCTGCATTGTATTGTAACCTTACTGGCACGGAAGCCGTTATGTCACCAAAGACACCAGCTGGCGTGGTGAATATCTGGCAATTGGCCACCTTTGCCACCATATTGTTCACATATACAAGATTATGGTTGGCACCACGCACGTCGTACGTCTCTTCATCGGAGCAGGACGTGAGTCCAGCTCCAACAATAGCAGCCAACCCTAAGGTAATTAGTTTTATGTTCGCTTTCATTTCGTTTTCTTTTTAGGATTGTCAAAAATGGATCCAAATCACTCAGCGCAACGATTTTGGTCATCGATGGCCCAATGAATGTAGCCACTGTAGTCGAACGGTGAGTACACTCCATCTTGAGCTTGGCGTTGTGTCTTGCTCCAGTCCATGTCGTAGCCATGGCCAGTCATGTCCTGTATTATGTGGCCTGAGGTTTGATCCATCTTCCAGTAGGCTATGAGACCGTCGCTCTTTGGGTCGACACCGCACATGCCTGTGGCAATAGCACTTGGCGAGAGAGCCTTGTTCCAAAGGCGAATCTCAGCCAAACGACCGTTGAAATACTGGCTCCACTGGTATGAAGTCCAAGACATGCCAAGTTCGAACTGCCTGAATATCCACGACTTGCCAGGTATGGAAACCGTTTTGTCTGGCGAAGCATTGTCGTCGATATAGAGTTTGTAGTCTGTACCATCGTAGGTGCAGGTTATGAAGTACCACTTGCCGTTTTGGAACGACGTGTTTGACACAAGGTTTCCACCAGGCAACACCCATTGCAGAGAACCGCTTGGCAGACCGCTTTCGTCGAAGCGGAACATGTTTGAGCCATCGCCACCGCCACCAAGGTTCATGAAGCGACGCAAGCTGCCAGGACCTGTAAGATTGGTGACATAGACCTTTGCCTGAATGGTATAGTTGGTAAGGGTCACAGCCTTATCGTCGCTGAACATGAAGCACGACGATCCGCTTGCGTCATAATGCAGGTGGTGGAAGTTGAGCACGCGGCTTATCCTCACAAACAACGTGCGCGAAGGCTCAACGACATTTTCCACGCCACCTTCCGCGCTCTTGATGCTGACAGGTATCATGTAGGAGCGGCCCTCCACGAAGTCCTCAGTGCTCACCACTTTCACGGCTGTGGCCTCCGACACCGCGCTGCCAGCCTTGATAGTGACCTCCTTGTTCTCAAGCTCAATGCACGAGAGAGGTATGGGGTAATAGTTGGAGCCGTTTTGCTTGTTGTATTTCGTCACGGCGGCTGTGTCGATGGCCAGTGTCACCTTGGTGTCAGCGTCGACCTTGCGCGTAGACTTGACGGTGATGCTGTAAGACGAGGGCGTGTCTTCCACGACGAGCTTCTGCACGGGGGTCTTCTCCGTACCTGTCATGAGAAGGCCGTTCTTGTTGAAGTCGAAATCATTGCCTTCGGCATTGCAGCCAGTGAGCACCGCCGCTCCTGACGCCAAGGCAATGGCTGCCGATAATATGCTATATTTGATATTCATGGTAATCTTATTGTTTATTGTATTTCCAAAATCACTTCTTAATCGCAGGATTCATAATCTGTATGGCTCTGCGCAATGCACCGTATGGCACGCCAAGGCGATCCTGGTTGTAGTTGAAGCGTATGGAGAAGCCGCCACAGCCTCCCTTGTTGCCTTTCTCCCATGCGGCATACGACTCCACGTTTCCACCGTTTGGTTTCTGATGGATAGCCTCACACATCACCTGCTTCTTCGTGTCCCATCCACTGGCAAAGGCTGCTCCGGTACCCTGTCCACTATAAGCCTGACGGATGAGATAGTCGCAATATGGATTCATGTCGCTGCTCGGCGAGCCGCCGAAATAGTCGATTATGATGAGCTTCTCAGGCCACTTGCCCTCCGGGCCGAAATACTTGTAACACTCCTTTATCACGGGGAGCAGGTTACTTGAGCTCCATCCCTCAAAGTCCCAGTCCATGCCGTCCATCTCGGCGTCAACCACCTGCTTCACGGCATAGCGAGCGTAATATTGGAGGTTCTCTTCATTGATGTTGTCAGCGAGGAAGATGGTGTCGGGCACTTGCTTGCCGTTCTCGTCGGTCTTCATCACCGGGTTCAAGTCCTCGTCGAGCACTGGAACGGTGTGGCGGTAGTGCGACGCGTCGGCGTGCATCACAAAGCGCGTGCCGAGCTTCTCCTGACAATATTTCATGTCGGCATAGGCCACGGGGTGCTCTTCCTTTGTGGGTATGCCGAGCCATGTGTTCACGATGTCGAGTGAATCTGGCAGACCGCGGAAACGCTCGCCCCATGACGCGGGATCCTTATAGCCGGAGACGCCCTCCAAAGGTCGCCAGTTTTGGTAGTAGACATAGCAAATCTCGTGGTCGGTCTTCTTGTAGTCGCGCAAGTCCTTGTAGTATTGCTCATCGTATGTGGTGAGCGACTGCACCTCCAAGGCCTCAGTGTCGGTGTCGCAACTTGCGAGAGCCGTGAGGCCAGCCGCAATAGCGAGCATTGAAAATATCTTGAGTTTCATATCTTATACTTTATTATATATATTCGGTTATGAATTATCAGTGGCTTTTCTTGTCCCACCAGAGCGTGGTACCGCCGTTGTCGCCCGTCGGGTTGTTAGACTCTGAGTTGAGCGTGTTTATACCCGCGTTCACGGCATCGCCATTGGTCTTCTTCTCCGATGCCGGATAAGGCAAGCGGCGAATCTGCACGCTGGTGCTCACCTGGCCGTTGCTCTCGTTCTTGACCACTGGGAAGAGCTTGGGATACCCCGTGCGGCGGAACTCGCTCCATCCCTCTGGGCCATCAGGATACATGGCGATCCACTTCTGCGTGATGATGCGCTCGAGGTTGGTCTCTAAGCTCGCGCCCTCGTCATACTTGGGACAGATGGTGCTGGGAGCCGAAGCGTCGTTGCCGTCGCCTGTCGGGTCCTTGTAGTCGGCTGGCTTCGCCGTTGAGTTGATGTAGGAGTCGGCACCGTCGATGTTGTTCTCCTTGAACGACATGCGTATGCCATCCTCATAGAACTGCTTGGCCGTGCCGCCCATGTTCCAACCACGCAGCGCGCCCTCGGCACGGAGGAAGTAAGACTCAGCAGCCGTCATCCACACTATTGGCGTGGTGCTCTTGGTGATATTGAGGCGCGACACGCCGTCGCCGGCATACTTGTCGGTCTTGGCAGAGATGTTGCCCGTGCCGCAGCGCACGCCGTGGAAGCCACCGTTCTTTGCCTCAACGAAATAGACCTTGAGGCGTGGATCGCTGTAGCCATTCATGTAAGAGTCCATGGCGGCGCTCATGCGAATCTCGCCGGCGTTGAAGTCCTGGATGTCGTAGTTGGGATGGTAGTAGTTGACCATGGAGTGGAGCAACTCCGCGCGCTCGTCAGAGCTCTCAATCACGCCGATCACGTTGTTCACGGCCTTCTCAGCCTCCTGCTGAGCCAACGAAGCGTCGGCATAGACGCAGCGCATGGCGAGGCGAAGGCGCAGCGTGTTGGCGAACTTCACCCAATTGGTCACGTCGCCACCATAGATGTTGTCGTATTTCGACATGAGCGTCGAACCCGACTGCGCCAATGGCGTGAGGGTCGTGATGGCAGCATCGAGTTCCTCGAAGAACTTCTTGTAGACATCCTGCTGACGGTCGAAAGCCACGCCGAGCGTACCGCTGCCGAAACCTGTGTAAGGTATTGGGCCGTAGGTGTCGGTGACGCGGTGCATGCCCTCCACCTTGATGATGTCGGCCAGGGCCTGTATGGCTGGCTGGTTGCTCTTCTCGGTGACCTGCTTCAGGTTGGCCCATGCCACCATGATCTTGGTGAATGGCTTGGTGAACATCTGCTCATACCACGTCATTTTGTATGTGCAGTTGTTGGAGCCAGAAGCCCATGTGCCCGTGGGGCCGATATAGCCAGAGTAGAGGTCATGGGAGAGGCCCTGTGCCACCTGATAGTCGGACGACTCGTTGCCGCTGCCGTCCTTGTAGAGCACCACGTTGTTTATCATCTGCGTGAAAGACGCGCCGGTGTTGAGGTTGTCCTTCTCAAGGTCTTCCTCGTAAGCCTCGCGCGAGCTGTGGTTCAAGCCGTCGAACATGTCGGAGCAGCTTGTGGCAAGCGTCAGCGTGCACGCGGCGAGGAATGTATATTTGATGTATGATTTCATAGAGTTGATGAGTTTTTAGAATTTAACTTTCACCGAGAATCCCATGTTGCGGAGCGATGGCTGCATGAAGTAGTCGATGCCCTGCGAGTAAGTGCCGGTGTTGGCTGTGAGCTCCGGGTCGAACGGTGCCTTGCAGTAGATCATCCAAAGGTTGTGGGCCACAAAGGAGAGGTTGAGACCCTTGATCCATGGCACCCATTTGGTGACGGGCAAGTCGTAGCCTAACGACAGCTCCTGGAGGCGGAGGTTCGTGGCCGAATAAGTGTACATGGCATCGATGGTCTTGGTCGGGTTGCCCACCACCTGATAGTATTCCTTGGCCGGGATGAGCTTGCCGTTGACCACGGCGCCGCCGTTGTTGCGTGCGTCCTGCGATGCCTTAGACGCTCCGTAGTAGTCGAGAATGGCCTGTGTCTCGCTCACCACCACGCCGCCGTTGCGGTAGGTGAAGAGGAAGCCGAGCGACAGTCCCTTCCAAGAGAAGGTGTTGCCCCAAGAGAGGTTGTAGTTTGGCGTGGCCTTGCCAGCGTAAGCATAGTACTCGTTGCCGTCGGGATTGGCCTCCACGGTCTTGTTGTCGGAGTCTACCCAGATGGCTCCGTGCTCGTCGGTCTTGAGCGTGCGCACATAGATGTCGGCCATTGAGCCACCCTTCTGTATGCGTGTCTGGTAGCCAGAGGTGCCGCCCTTGTACATCACGTCGAGCGAGTAGGTGTTGCCGTCGATGGGGTTCTTCCAGCTGTCGAGCATCTCCTTGACCTCGTTGCGGTTGAGCGTCCACGTGAGGTATGTCTCCCAGTTGACACGTCCGAGCTTCTGGTTGTAACGAGCGGAAAGCTCAAGACCCTTGTTCTCCACGACACCGCCGTTGACCCACGCGCTGGTGTAGCCGCTGGACGCGGGCATGTCGATGTTGAAGAACTGGTTGTAGGTCTTCGACTTGTAGAGCGTGGCGTTGAGCTTGAGCTTGTTCTGAAGCAGCACGAAGTCGATACCCAGCTCCCACGACTTGGTCTTCTCAGGGTTGAGGTTGTCGTAGAGCGTGGTCGTGGTCTCTGGACGGCCTGTGGATGGGTTGATGGTGTAGCCCACGCCCACGAGACGCGACTGCGACGGCTCGTTGCCCACCTCGGCATAGCTCAGGCGAGTCTTGAAATAGTTGAGCCAGCCGCCCTTGGTGATCTGCGGGAAGATGTCGGTCCAGATACCGCTGATGCCGGCGCTCCAGTAGAAATAGTTTTTCTCGAGCTTCGACGACCAGTCGTTGCGTGCCGTCACGTCGAGGTAAGCAAGGCTCTTGTAGCCAAGCTGCGCCGTGCCGAAGATGGCTCCGAGGCGGTTGCGGTAGGCATCGTCCTGATACACCTTGAAGGTGTTGTCGGCCTTGTTCACGTTCTCAAACGTGAAGATGTTTGGTGTGCCAAGCAAGTGACCCTCGAAGCCAATTGGGTCGTAGCTGTTTTGTGTGTAGTTGGCGCCCAGGACCGCGTTAAGGTTCCAACGGTCTTGCGCGAAATACTTGTTGAGCTTGAGGAACGACTCGGCATAGTAAGTCTCATAGGTGTCGCGTTTGTCCTTGTATGCGCCATACTCCGACGCGTAGAGCAGGTTGGTCGAGGCATGGAACTTGTATTCGTACTTGTTCTCGCTGCGGTCGTACTTCACGCGTCCGGTGAGGTCGAGCCACGGCGTAATCTTCCAGTTGAGCTGCACGGAGAACTGCTGGCGCTGCTTGTGGTTGATGTAGCGCTCGCGGTTGAGCTCCCAATATGGGTTCTCCATGGACATGTCGTTGGCGTAGGGCCAATACTGCACGGGGAAGTTGCGGTCGGTGTCGTAGCGCTCATAATACTGCAGCTTGGAGAAGTCGTCGCCCGCGGGGAAGAGATATACCGGCACGAGAGGGTTATGGTATTGTCCCTGAGATATCATGTTCTGCTCCTTGGCCGTAGACATCATGTAGTTGAAATCGAGCGTCAGACGGTCGTTGAGGAAGTTTGTGGTGTTGCGGAACGTGAGGTTGTAGCGGTCGAGGTCGTTGGTGGGCAGTATGCCGTTGGCGTTGGTCGCGCCAAACGAGACATAGGTCTGGTTGCGGTCTGAGCCCACCGACAGCGACACGTCGTTCATGATGTTGGCACCGGTCTGGAAGAAGTTCTTGGGATTGTAAGACGACGGCGTGTCGAGCTTGGCACCCCAAGAATAATATGAGTTGGCCTCGGTCGGGCCATACTGGTTCTGGAACTCGTGCATCTTGAAAGGCTCAGAGAACTGGAACGACCCAGAATAGGTCACTTCGACCTTGCCCTTCTTGCCCTTCTTGGTGGTCACGAGGATGACACCGTTTGAGGCGTTGGCACCATAGAGCGCGGCAGCCGACGGACCGGTGAGCACGGAGATGGACTCTATGTCGTCGGAGTTCATCAAGGAGATGGCATCGCCAGTCTGTCCTGCGCCCTCGAATATGCCACTTGCACCAGAACTGGAGTTGTCGGTCATGGGTATGCCGTCGATGACGTAGAGCACGTTGTTGTTGCCGTTGAGCGACTTGGAACCGCGCATCACGACACGTGTCGCGCCGCCCACGCCAGAAGAGCTCTGGGTGAACTGCACGCCGGCCACCTTACCATTGAGGGAGTTTACGAAGTTTGCGTCCTTGACCGTAGTCACGGCGTCAGCGTTGAGCTGCTGCACATTATATGAAAGGCTCTTGGCCTCCTTCTTGATGCCAAGGGCGGTGACGACCACCTCGTTGATGTTTTGCGCACTTTGCGAGAGCTTCACGGTGAGGTTGTCGCCCTGCGCCTTCACCTCCTTGGGCTCATAGCCAAGGTAGCTTATCACGAGGGTGCTGCC
>DJQL01000119.1:4604-6347 GCA_002437565.1 Prevotella sp. UBA6387 | reverse complement strand
TTGAGCAAGCCGGCTCCAAGGGCCGCTGAGAAGCAAAACTTGAATAATTGCTTTTCGTTCATAAATAGTGGTTTTTATTGTTTATGTTTAATTTCTAAGTCGTTTTAAGAAGATTGGAGCAATGTTGCTGAATTGATAGCAAGTAGGGGCGGTACGGAATGCCAGCTGAGAGTTCTATTTCCATAAAAACAAAAACTTTATTTAGCTGTATGAACAAAACTTTACCTGAACAATCTTATACCCATAGATTTCGCTTTCTTACCATTAACTATTACAGCCACGTCAAAACTCACGTCTTGCGCGCTCGCCTTCGCGGTCTTGTAGACCTTGAAAGTCGTGCGCTGCCATGGCTTCAATACCATTTTTCGAGGCATCCGCACCTCCCTGCCATGCTTATTGTTACCGAATACAATTGTCATCTGCTTGCCAGTCTCGTTTGAGACGCGCTGCTCCATGCTGGCAACGCTCTGGCTGAAGTTCAACGTCTTCAACCCCATGTACAGCCCTTGGCCGAAACTGTAGGGATAGTCTTCCGTCACCGGGTGGCGATAGGGTTTCACGCTGCCCTTGACCCACACGCGGGTGTACGCCTTGCCGTCGTTGAGGATGAGCGTCACCTCCTTGCTGAACTTGCCCGGACGGTTGGCCGGGTTGTAGGTCACGCTCACCTTGGCCGTCTTGCCCGGAAGCACGGGCTTCTTCGTGTGCTCCACCGTGGTGCATCCGCAAAAGGCGCTGATGCCGGAGATGACCACTGGCGACTTGCCGTTGTTGCGAAACGTGAACGTGTGGCTCTTCTTCCCCGCCTTCTCCTCGATAGCGCCAAAATCGTATATCTTACCGTCGCTGACGAAGGTCTTGCAGAAGGTCATCTGCTGCGCTGACATTGAGCGGCAGCATAGAGACAACATTATTATTATAAAGACCTTGATCTTCATTTTTCCCGTTTTTAAGTTATTGTCATGGCCTGACGAAGACGTATAGGTTCATCTCGCACATCCACAAAGCTGATTGGTTTTCACGGTTGCAAAGATAAAACGGATGGCGCGAAAGCACGAGGCTTATTCTTTCATTAAGCAACGCTAATCTTTCAAAATCGGCCTTACGGCCAAGAAGAGGCTACCCACAGACGCTATTCTTGCAAAAAACCGTCTTTTTTCTTTCATAATCTCACAATTGACCTGTAATGCATGATTTTTTCGTTACTTTTGCAATGACAAAAATCATGGAAGCCGAGAAACTGAATTATGCACAACTATAAGACCACGAATATCACTTTAATGTATCTACTACGTTCCGTATGCATACTTATGGCATTGCTTGGGACGACCGCACTGAGCCGAGCCCACGAACATTGCGACGTGAGCAACCTAAGCATTGCCGAAGGCCTGTCGAACGACTTCGTGCTCGACATGGCAACGGACGGCTATGGATTCGTGTGGGCAGGAACCAAAAACGGACTGAACAAGATAACGGGATACGGAGTGCTGAAATACACCGACAAGAACTCACGCCTTGTAAACAACTACATAAACGCGCTATGCTTCGAGAAAGCCAGCAACAAGATGTGGGTAGGCACGCTCAACGGCATCAGCATAGTGGACTGCGCCACAGGGCAGATGACGACCCTCGACAAGACAAAAGGCTTGGCGCAGAATGCCATCATGGACATAAAGCCCGCAGCCAATGGCGGTCTGTGGATTCTCTACATGAACAACGGCGTGCAATACTACGACGTGGCGC
>DJQL01000119.1:0-4538 GCA_002437565.1 Prevotella sp. UBA6387 | reverse complement strand
CATTGCTGCACAGACAATGGCGCAGGACAACTGTATATAGGACACAATGGCTTCGGGATGAGCATTGTCGACTTGAGAAGCCACAGCGTGGAACGTTTCCGCCACAAGAAAGGTGACGCGGAATCGCTGCCAAGCGACAACGTGCGCGAAATAGTATGCGACCAGGCCGGGAACGTATGGGTGGGCACGGACAACGGGCTGGCCATCTTCAATCCCCTGTCGCGCAAGTTCCATAAGATAGAGAGTCCATTGTTAGGAGACAACATCTATTCGCTAAGCGCCACAGCCGACGGACGAATCCTGGCGGCATGCAACCTCGACGGAATAAGCGTCATCGACACGCACGACGCGGAGCACGGCAACCTTGCCCCGACTTCCATCTCCAAACTTGAAATAGGGAACGCCGCCTGCAACGCCGCGCGCACCGTGCTGAAAGACGCATACGGTAACGTATGGATAGGAAGCTACGGGACTGGCATCACTTTCGTGAACCAGCGGCCAACCGCATTCGACGTGCTGCCGGCCATTATCGATGGCAAGGGGAACACGTCTCGCGTATATGGCATCACTGCCTGCCAGAATGGCGGATTGTGGCTCGGGAGCGACAACGGACTGTCACTGTACCGTGACTCTAAGGTAGTGGGCCATTGGCAGTTTGCCGACGTGCTGCACAGGGCATCGGCATTCGTGTACGTGATGCATGAAGACCATGAGGGGAACGTGTGGATTGGACTGGACGACGAGGGAGTAATAGTGTTTGATTCGCACAAGCAATCATTCAGGCGAATAGACATTCCGGCCCGGAAACTCGACATACACGCGTTCATGGAAATGCCGGGCGGCGGCATGATGATAGGCAGCGAAGTGGGCGCCTACCTTTACAAGGATGGCAAAGTGAGTTTTCTGAGACATCTGACAGCCCAATTGGCCAGCCCCACCATATATGGACTGGTCACCGACCACTTGGGACGACTGTGGATTGGCACGGATGGCGGAGGTGTGACCATACTGACGAAAACGGGAAAGCGCGTGGCCGTGCTGAAAGAGGGCAAGGGATTGCCGTCGTCAAGGGTCAGCCAACTTTTCATGGCCAAGGACAAGTCTGTATGGATAGCCACCGACAAGGGTGTATGCCATGTGCCAGACGTGGCGAAGCCTCACGACATAGAGTTCTTTGGCAATGCACAAGGACTTACAGATTCCTATGTAATGGCCGTCACGCAAGACATCTACGGACAGATATGGGTCAGCACGTTCACGAACATAGCCTGCCTCGACATGGCGAGCCGCACCTTTGCCGTGTACGACTTCAACGTGGGTGTCACGGCAGGAGGATTCGTGGAAGGCTCGGCAGCATTGACGACAGACGGATACGTGTATTTCGGCTCGCCGAAAGGCGTGTGCAGCGTCAACACCCAGTATCTGCGGATGCAGCGGAGAGCATCGAGGGTATATGTCGTGGGATGCGAGACAGTGGCTTCCGACACGCGGCATCTCGTGCCGCTGTTTCCAGAAGACGGAGTGTACAGGTTGCCTCACGACGCGAGCACGATACGCGTGGCCTTCAGCGTGGCCGACTATGGAGAGCGCGGAAAGGTGGAATACGCCTACTGCATGGAGGGGTTGGACGACAAATGGGTGTTTACCGATGGCGACGAAGAGGTGGCATTCCGCAACCTGAGCCCAGGGAAATATACCTTCAAGGTAAAGGCAAACTATATAGGAGGGAAGCCTGACGATGGCAATGTGACAAAGATTGAGATCGTGGTCTCGCCACCCTGGTGGGCCACATGGTGGATGATGATGGTGTACGTGGTCGCCATAGCAGCGATAGCCTTTGAGATAGCGCGAATCTACAAACGCAGACTTAAACTCGTGAATGCCTTGAGGCTGCGCGACGCCACACTCGCCATGGAACGCGAAAACCGCCAGAAAGATAAGGAGATGGGCGAGAACCGCTTGCGCTTCTTCACGAACATAGCACACGAGCTGCGAACACCGCTAACACTGGTAATTGGCCCCGTAGACGACCTTCGCAACTCGGCTGATATGCCAAAGGCTTACAAGCAGAAGCTCGGCATAATCTACCAGAATGCAGTGAGGCTGCTTGGGCAGATAAACCGCCTGATGGAATTCCGGAAGACGGAAACAGGCAATTATACCCTATGCGTATCAAAGGATGACATTTGCGCCACGGTGCGCAACGTGGGCCTGCGATTCGTGGAGAGTCAGGCCAACAGCAAAGTAAAGCTCTCGATAAAGGTGCCTAATGAATGCATAAACATCTATTTCGACAAGGAGGCTATCGCACATATCATTGAGAACCTGATGTCAAACGCATTCAAGTACACTCCCGCTGGCGGGCAGGTATGCCTTGCGCTCACGGCAGACAACTCTTACGTGAACATCAGCGTGGCAGACAACGGACACGGAATCTCCAAGGAGGCCTTGCCGCACATATTCGACAGGTACTACCAGGAGAACGGCAAGCACCAGGCATCGGGAACGGGCATAGGGCTCGCGCTGGTGAAGTCGCTCGTGAAGCTGCACGAGGGCACCGTGGACGTGGAGAGCGAACTTGGCAAAGGCACGACGTTCGTCGTAAGGCTCAGCAGGGCAAACATATATCCAGAGGCCATGCACAAGACTGATGAAACAGAAAAGCATGACACGCCAACCGTAAGCCTCGATTCAGAACCATCCGACGAGGAGCACGAGAATGGCGAGAAGGCTTCGCTGCTCGTGGTCGAGGACAACGAGGACATAAGGAATTATATTGTTGATGAGTTGGGCGATTCTTTCAGGGTGCTCGCGGCGAAGAACGGCCTTGAGGCTTGGAACATCATTCAAGGCTCAGTGCCAGACATTGTAGTGAGCGACATAATGATGCCCGAGATGGACGGAATGGAATTGTGCCGCCGCATGAAAGGAGACATCAACACGAGTCACGTGCCCGTGATCTTGCTCACGGCAAAGGACACAATCGACGACAAGGAAGAAGGCTACCGCTGCGGAGCGGATTCGTATATCACCAAGCCATTCAGCGCGAAAATGCTGAAAGCGCGCATAGAGAACCTTCAAGAATCGCGTAGGCGCATGGTAAGAAACATTGTAGCCGGAAACATTGCCATAGCAAACAATGGAACAAGACAAGAAAAGAATACGACGACGGAAAAAGAGGATAACTTGACCGACATTGACCGTAAGTTCATAAGCGACTTCACCCGACTTGCCACAGAGAACATGTCTGACTCGGAACTCGATATGGCTTTCTTCACAGAGCACTTGAACATGAGCTATTCGTCGTTCTATCGCAAAGTGAAAGCCTTGTGCGGCGTGACTCCCGTGGATTTCCTGCGGCAAATCAGGCTAAAGCACAGCGCCGAGCTCCTGGGCACAGGCAATCACAACGTGACGGAAGTGGCGCAAATGTGCGGATTTGACAACATGGGCCATTTCCGCAAATGCTTCAAGGCTGAATACGGAGTAGCACCATCGGAATACATGAGAAAGAATAGGAACTGAAAAACATCATCGATGGCAAAGCCGAAGCGAAGGTGATTGCCGGCACCATTGGCAAAAGCCAGTGGATAGACAGACTCAGAAAGGCCAAGAAGATAGACGTGGAGCCGATAAGGGAAAAATGGGTGTCGTTCATAGTGGCCACTGTCGACAAGCCCCTGCCCAAGGTGAAACGAGCAACTTTACAGAATACAAGGCACCGAAAGACGGCTCTTACAACGTGCGCATATACATACTTGATGCATGTGTTGCTCTTCAAGAGATTCTAACCCATTAAATTAGAATGAACTCTTTTTACGCCTATAATAAATTGATTATGGCAGAAAGGTAATTGCTCATCTTGAAGATGACATAAAAATATATCCGCAAAGCCCTAACGGCGATGCGGATTATTTTTTATGCAAAAGAAGTCTACCTAATAATTGATACATAAAAAGTCTCCAACCACGAAGATGTGATTGGAGACCGTATTTGGTAACTGACAAATTATCAAACTTATTCAGCCTTAGGAGCATCCTCGGCAGGAGTCTCTGCCTTTGCTTCCTCTGCTTTTGGAGCCTCCTGTGCAGGGGTCTCAGTAGCAGTTGCTTCAGCCTTTTTCGTGCTGCGACGGCTACGACGAGTCTTCTTCTCAGCCTTAGGAGTCTTAGCCATGTTTTCATCGAAGTCTACAAGCTCGATGAAGCACATAGAAGCTGCATCACTTGGACGAACACCAAGCTTGATGATGCGTGTGTAGCCTCCAGGACGGTCTGCTACGCGAGCAGCTATCTCACCAAAGAGTTCCTTGACGGCATAGCTCTTCTGGAGATAACGGAACACGACACGACGAGAAGAGGTGGTATCGGTCTTTGAGCGAGTAATAAGCGGCTCTACATACTTTTTAAGAGCCTTGGCCTTTGCGAGAGTCGTAGTGATTCTTTTGTGCATGATCAAGCTGCATGCCATGTTTGCAAGCATGCTGGCGCGATGAGATGCAGTACGACCCAGATGGTTGAATTTTTTATTGTGTCTCA
>DJQL01000030.1 GCA_002437565.1 Prevotella sp. UBA6387 | reverse complement strand
GGCGGCTCTTCCATTGCTTGTGGGCCGGCACAAGACCGGCCCCTGCAAATGGATGATGTGGCAATGGTGGATTATCGCGACGTGATCCGTCCCAAGCACCCGTTGCCCGACTCCTCGTTTGTGCCGCGCCCCTATTACCAGGTCTACAAGCAGAAGTTTGGTTTCCTGCCCAACCTCTCCATTCTCGACCTGCTTTTCAACGAGGGCAACGAGGCGGTGCTGTATCTGTGACACGAGTGTGCTATTTGCCCATATATCCAGTGCCTCTTCCTTTGCCTACTTTCTTTATTTCCCCTGCGTCAAGCATGGCTCTCAGAGTTCGTTCTATCGTACTAATGCTAATGTCCGGGCAGAGGCTTGCAATGTCGTTCTTTGTAACCTTGCCCAACTTATTGCCAAAGATGGCCTTGATGCGCTCAGCCTTTGACATTACTTTGCCATTCAAATGGTCAACCCTATCTTGAAATTCCTTGTAAGCCTTTATTATGATACCAAGGTAATAGCTTACAAATGGCTGATAATTATTTTCGTTGTCGTGCCATCCCGTTGAACTTTCGCCTAAGGCTTCATAATAAGTCGTTTTCGATTTTTCTATAATCATCTCAAGGCTTATATATTTGCCCACGATGTAGCCACTGCGGTATAGAAGCAAGAGCGTCAACAGGCGGCTCATGCGCCCGTTACCATCATTGAAGGGATGTATGGAGAGAAAGTCGAGCACAAACAAAGGTATCAATAATAGAGCATCATGTTCGTTACGGTCTATCGCCTCGTTGAATGCTTGGCAGAGGTCTTCCATGGCTTCAGGCGTTTGAAATGCAGGTGTCGGTTTGAATCTTACGTGCTCGTTGCCTTGGCTATCAGTTTCGGCTATTACGTTGTCTGTATTCTTGTATCTTCCACCAATTTCCTTGCCACCGAAAGAATAGAGGTCACGATGTAGTTGCAGAATGCTGTTTGGCCTTATGGGAATATACTCGTAGTTCTCGTGTATGGTTGTCAGCACTTCACGATAGCCGGCTATTTCTTCTTCGGAGCGGTTTTGCGGTTCTGCTTTATCCATGACAAGAGCTTCCAGTCGCTCATCAGAAGTATGGATTCCCTCAATGCTGTTTGATGCCTTGGTGCTTTGTATCTTGGCTATTTCGAGCAATGCGGATAGTGTGTCAGCCTTGGCGGATACATACAGGTCTTGCTTGCCTTTGTATTCATGAAGGGCCGCTATTTGCTTGACTATAGATGGTGTCAGGAGCTTTTGGGGAGAATCCTTGTAATCAAATTGATGCATGGTCATTTGTTTTGGTAGGTTGCAAAATTACGATTATTTTCGATTTATCTGCACCATTACTATGATTATCTGCCTCATTTGTTGCGAAAATGAGGCAGATAAATCACAAATGAGGCAGAAAAAAGCACCGTTTCGGCATTCAAGCGTAGAGCCGTCGCGATTCAAGTGTAATCGCGTTGCGATTCAAGCGTGAAGCCGTTGCGATTCAAGCGTAAAGCCGTCGCGATTCAAGTGTGAAGCCGAAACGTTGGATTCGTCTTTTGATTCTTATAAAACAAGGCGTTGATAATCAGTGGATTATCAACGCCTTGCGTGTTTTTTTAAAGAGGCTGTGGTTTGTCTGCTCAGAACGTCACGCCTATGTTGAGGTTGAACGACCCGGTGCGCGTGTCCTCGAAGTCGTAGTGGCCTACGTTGGCAAGGCCCACGTCATAGCTCATGCCCACATACAGCTTGTCGAAGCTGGCTCCGCAGCCCAAGCGTATGCCACCGTCGAAGCGGCGGAAGCTGCCCATCTCGTTGCTGAAGCTGGAGTATGCCTCACGCTTGCCGTAGTCTTTCACCTTGCCGCCCACGCCGCAGGCGAGGTAGCCGCCAGCAAAAGGCTCGATGGTGATGTCGCTGGCCACGGGGTATTTATATTTTATGAGGAGCGGCAACTCAAGATATTCCAACCGGTAGGTGAACTTGTCGCCCTCGTACCTGCCCTTGCCGCCTTTCTCGGTGTAGGATAGGCCCGACTCGAAGTAGAGTGGCGCGGAGCGGGTGATGCGCGTGCCAGCCACGAAGCCCACGTCGAGACCCGTGCGCGAGTCGCTGCCGTCGAGGTTGGCCGCGTCGGAGTGAACCGTGGCTACGGCCATGCCGAGGCGGAAGCCAAAGTAGGAGTCGCCGAGTTGACTGTAGGCCGAACTGTTATTATAGCGGTGGCGTGGAGGTATTGGCCTGCCGTTGCGATAATATTGTGCCGATGCCGACAGGGTTACGATTAGGGCGAAGAGCAAAAGCAATGTTTTTTTCATGTCAGTATGGATTTAATTGTCGTTTCGTGTATGCAAAGTTAATCCAGCACATGAAAAGCCCAATGGGGAAATAGCCTACAACTGAATAGGCTTTTCCCTATTATGAAGAACGGTAATGTCAAAAAAAAACGCAAAGCAACCGCTTTTAGCGAAAAAAAGTGTAAGTTTGCAGTCATAATAAACAATGTAAGGGAAAATCCATGACACAGAACCTCTTAATTTACAATACGCTTACGCGCAAGAAGGAGCTTTTCAAGCCCCTTCACGCCCCCCACGTGGGCATGTATGTTTGCGGTCCCACGGTATACGGCGACCCACACCTGGGACATGCCCGCCCGGCCATCACCTTCGATTTGCTCTTCCGCTACCTGCGTCATCTTGGCTACAAGGTACGCTACGTGCGCAATATAACAGACGTTGGCCATCTTGAGCACGATGCCGATGAGGGTGATGACAAGATAGAGAAGAAGGCCCGCCTGGAGCAGCTGGAGCCGATGGAGATAGCGCAATATTACACCAACCGCTACCACAAGGCCATGGAACTTCTCAACACCCTGCCGCCATCGATAGAGCCACACGCCACGGGTCACATCATAGAGCAGGAACAGCTTGTGGAGCAGATCCTAAAGAACGGCTACGCCTACGAGAGCAACGGATCGGTGTATTTCGACATACAGAAATATAACCAAGACCACAAGTACGGCATACTGTCAGGCCGAAACCTCACCGACATCATCAACAACAGCCGTGAGCTCGCCGGCACCGACGAGAAAAAATGCCAGGCCGACTTCGCTCTCTGGAAGCGCGCCACGCCGGAGCACATCATGCGCTGGCCGAGTCCGTGGGGCGACGGCTTCCCGGGATGGCACTGCGAGTGCACGGCCATGGGTCGCAAGTATCTCGGCAACCACTTCGACATCCACGGCGGCGGCATGGACCTCATCTTCCCGCACCACGAGTGCGAGATAGCCCAGGCCGTGGCGTCGCAGGGCGACCAGATGGTGCACTACTGGATGCACAACAACATGATTACCATCAACGGGCAGAAGATGGGCAAGAGCCTTGGCAACTTCATCACCCTTGAGCAGTTCTTCACCGGCGACCACCCGTCGCTTGAGCAGGCCTACTCGCCCATGACCATACGCTTCTTCATCCTCTCCGCCCACTACCGTGGCACGGTGGACTTCAGCAACGACGCGCTAAAGGCCGCGCAAAAGGGCTATGAGCGTCTCATGGACGGCATATCCAACCTCGACCGTGTGCAGACAGCCAAAGGCTCACAGCCCGACACCCATAAGTTCGTGAGCGAGTTGCGCCAACGCTGCTACGACGCCATGAACGACGACTTGCAGACACCGCTCGTCATCAGCGCCCTATTTGATGCGTGCCACCTCATAAACACGCTCCTCGATCACAAGACGAAGATTTCCGCCGACGACCTCAAGGAACTCACCGACACGATGAACACCTTCACCTTCGACATCCTCGGCCTGAAGTCGAACCGCGGAGCCGGAAGTCCTGAGCGTGAGAAAGCCTATGGCAAGATAGTGGACCTGGTGCTGCACATGCGTCAGGAGGCTAAAGAGGCCAAGAACTGGGAGGTGAGCGATGAGATTCGCGACGCCCTCACCGATGCCGGATTCATAGTGCAGGACACCAAGGACGGTGCCACCTGGAAATTGAACAAGTAAAATGGCAGGCCCCTCCCTTTATCCCTCCCCCACCCAGGGGAGGGAATGGAATGTCTCAAGAGGTGATTTGTGTGATGCTTTGCAGGGGCGGGCCCTGTGCCCGTCCGCACCCCGAAAGGCAATAACATCATTTTGTCCGCACCCCGAATGGCAATAACATTATTTTTTATAATGTGTAATGATGTGCTTTCGTCCCTTGAAACAAATAACTCCCTCCCCTGGGTGGGGGAGGGATAAAGGGAGGGGCAAGCCAGGGATAAAGGGATGGGCCGTCGGTTTTTATTTGTATTAAACTATGTCTAACAAAGTCTCGGCAAACGACATGACCGTGGGCAATCCAGCCCGTGGCATCATAAAGTTTGCCATTCCATTGATATTGGGCTACATTCTCCAGCAGATGTACCTCATAGTCGATGCCGCCATAGTGGGTCGCTGGATAGGGGTGAACGCGCTTGCCGCCGTTGGCGCGTCGGCCTCGGTGATGTTTCTCGTCATGGGTTTCTGCAACGGAGCTTGCGCAGGTTTCGCCATACCTATATCGAGGGCTTTCGGAGCCAAAGACTACAAGAAGATGCGCGCCTATGTGGCTAACTCCATACGCGTGAGCCTGGTGATGATAGTCGTAATCACATTTTTCGCCTGTGCCTTTTGCGACAAGATATTGCATATAGTGAACACGCCGCGCGAGATTTTCGACGATGCCTACACGTTTCTCCTGTTGCAGTTTCTCGCAATACCATTCACCCTCACGTTCAACCTTTTTGCTGGCTATATACGGGCCCTTGGCAACTCACGACAGCCATTCCTGTTTCTCATAATATCGTCGTTTGTCAACATCTTGCTCGACGTGCTGCTCATCCTCATCCTTGGCATGGGCGTGGCCGGAGCCGGTTTGGCCACATTGCTCTCGCAGTTGTTCGCCTCCATCCTTAGCGTTTGGTACGTGTCGCGCCACATGACAATGCTCATACCCCATGGCGAGGAGCGCGCGTTTGACAACAAGCGCATATCCATACTGCTCAACAACGGCATACCAATGGGGTTGCAGGTTTCGATCACGGCAATAGGCATCATCTTGCTGCAGAGTTCAAACAATGCCCTCGGCACCGTTTACGTGGCATCGTTTACGGCGGCGGTGCGAATCAAGTATCTTTTCATCTGCGTGTTCGACAACATCGGCGTGGCCATGGCCACCTATTGCGGGCAGAACATCGGCGCGGGCCGGCTCGACCGCGTGCGCCAAGGCGAGTGGGCGGCTGTGAAGATAATGCTCGTCTATTTCGTGCTCACTGCCTTGATTATATTCCCATTCTCCGGCTACATGATGGAGCTGTTCGTCAACGGCGGCAGTCAGGAAGTGGCAGACAACGCCGCCATGCTCATGCGCATAAGCTGCTATTTCTATCCTGTGCTCGGGCTGCTCTCCATACTGAGATACAGTATCCAAGGCTTGGGCTACAGCAACCTCTCCATGCTCTCTGGAGTGATGGAGATGATAGCGAGGAGCGGCGTGAGCCTGTGGCTTGTTCCTACATTTGGCTTCCTTGGCGTGTGCTATGGCGACCCCATGGCATGGGTGTTTGCCGACATATTCCTCGTGCCTGGTTTTCTCCTGCTTTACAAACACTTGAAGAAAAAACTCCAACGTCCAACCGCCAGTCAACAATAATCGTCCATGCTCCTCACGCTTGCCATATACTTTTTGGTGATTTTCACCATCAGCCGCCTCACGTCGCGTCACGCCGGCAACGAGGCGTTCTTCCGAGGCAACAGGAAGAGCCCGTGGCCCATGGTGGCTTTCGGCATGGTGGGCGCGTCAATCTCAGGCATCACCTTCGTCTCCGTGCCAGGCATGGTGCTCAAGGGCGACATGACCTATCTGCAGATGTGCTTGGGCTTCATACCAGGCTATTTTGCCGTGGCGTTCATTCTCTTGCCGATATATTACAGGCTGAACCTCACCACCATCTATGGTTATCTTCGCGACCGTCTGGGTTGTAGGAGCTACAAGACAGGAGCCGCCTTTTTCATAGTCTCGAAGCTTGTTGGGGCGGCTGTGCGGTTCTATGTGGTGTGTTTCATTCTCCAGCGTTTCGTTTTCGACGCATGGCACGTGCCTTTCGCATGTACGGTTGTCGTGATGGTCGCGCTCATCTGGCTCTATACGCGCCGTGCGGGAGTGAAGACCCTCGTGTGGTCTGACACGTTTCAGACAACCTGCATGCTTGCCGCCCTCGTGCTCATCATCGTGGCAGCGATGGGCAGTCTCAACCTCGACCTGCATGGATTGGTGGCAAAGGTCGCCGCCGACCCACACAGCCGCGTCTTCGTGTTCGACGACTTGGCAAGTCGGCAGAACTTCTGGAAACAATTTCTCAGCGGCATTTTCGTCGTGATAGTGATGACCGGCCTTGACCAGGACATGATGCAGAAAAACATGACCTGCAAGACCCT
>DJQL01000036.1:3170-5001 GCA_002437565.1 Prevotella sp. UBA6387 | reverse complement strand
AGAAGCCCATTGCAACGCGTATTTTATGCGCAAGGAATCTGACGTACACGATTGCGCATTCCTAACTATCCGCTTGAAATCTTTCAACAAATCCATTGAAGGATGGTCGGCGTTGAATGTAAACTTACCTTTATCAGAGAAGGCAAGTATAGGCTGCGTGTTCTTGCTTGCGCTTATAATCACGAACCCATTGTCATGCCCATAGTTTATGACATAAACCAAAGGCTTGCCACTTACGCTGTCGGAAATGGTTGTGACCTCATAAGCCGTTGCGGCGCGTGTCGTAGGGGTGACACCTTTGAAAAGCGTTGCCATCTTGTTTGCATCGACAGTGGATATAGAGGTTGGCTCCCTATCTATATACAGGTCAGTCTTGTTCACAAGCTCGATCTTGTTTTCCAAGCCAAGGCTCTCTTCGTCTCTTGTACTACACGCCTGTGCGAATACAAGAATTAGAGATAGTAAGGTTAGAATAACATTTTTCATACAATATTAGTTTATGGGTTAATATTGTCTTTTCTCGTTGGCAAATATAGGGAATTTCGTTGTGTTATACAAATAAAACAGAATGGATTATTTCGGTTTAACTTTTGTTATGTTATAAACAACAGATACAACCAATACAACAAGTACAACATTACGGGCGTGACAAGCACAAAAGTTGTATTTGTCGTACATGTTGTCAAGGTTGTCTTGGATGATAATGTTTCGTTGTTTGTGCAAACCATTCTTGAATAGCCACATATTGTAAATATCGTTTACCAGAATTTAACATTTGACAAGGGCAAATCCAGAGAACGAAAACAAGGCAACAAAGGAAAACTCACTACAAAAACAGGCAACGGCACCCACTACACGCCATAAAATAGATGCAATTCAAGCGTGAAGGCAGTGCCATTCAAGCACAATCGCGTCGCCATTCAAGCGTAAAGGCACCGACTTTCAAGCGCAATCGCACCGCCATTCAAGCGTAAAGGCGACAGCAACCAATCACGCACTGAAGGCCTATCAGCGCAACCGCCTAACTATCAACACAATAGTAATACTACCGAAAAATAGCGAAAATACAGGCAAATGGGTACGCAGTTTCAACAAAATGATTCTTGAAACACGATTTGTAAGTTTTTTTTGCAACACTTACGGCACGATGACAGAGAAATGGCAAAACTATTCCAGCGAAAAGTGCCAACATTGCGAAAATAATGCGTAAATTTGCACTGGCCATCAGGATTAGCGTCCTGGCAGCCAACATAAATCAACAATAAACCCAAAACGAGAAAAACGAAACATGGATTCTACAGACAATTCACAAAACAAGACATACGACATCGTTTCCCGCTTCGCCACGGAAGGCGCTGTCGCCGATATCCGCCCTCTCGGCAACGGGCTGATAAACGACACATATAAGGTGACGACCAAGGAGGTCGACGCGCCCGACTACGTGCTGCAGCGCGTAAACACAGCCGTCTTCGCCGACGTGGACATGCTGATGGACAACATCGCAGCCGTGACACGCCACATACGCAAGAAACTGGAGGCTGCCAACGTGACAGACATCGACCGCAAGGTGCTGCGCTTCATCCCCGCCGACAGTGGGAAGCTATACCACCGCGAGCCCGATGGCACCGTGTGGAGGCTGATGGTGTTCATACCCAACGCCAAGACCTATGAGGCCGTGACGCCAGAGTATTCTCGCTTTGCCGGCAACGCCTTCGGCCATTTCGAGGACATGCTGGTGGATATCCCCGAGAAACTGGGCGAGGTGATACCCGACTTCCACAACATGGAGTTCCGCATGAAGCAGTTGCGCGAGGTCATCGCCAAAGACCCC
>DJQL01000036.1:0-3087 GCA_002437565.1 Prevotella sp. UBA6387 | reverse complement strand
GACGCCGAGGAGATGTGCAAGGCCGAGCGCATGGGGCGCGAGGGGAAGTTGCCAAAGCGCGTGTGCCACTGCGACACGAAGGTCAACAACATGATGTTCGACGAGGACGGCCACGTGCTATGCGTCATCGACCTCGACACCGTGATGCCCTCATTCGTATTCTCAGACTATGGCGACTTCCTGCGCTCTGCCGCCAACACCACCGCCGAGGACGACCCCGACATGAGCCACGTGGCGTTCAACGAGGAGATATTCAAGGCGTTCACGCGCGGCTACCTCGAAGGCGCACGCTTCCTCACGCCCGTGGAGATCGACAACCTGCCCTACGCCGTGGCGCTATTCCCCTTCATGCAGAGCGTGAGATTCCTGTGGGACTACATCAGCGGCGACCACTACTGGAAGTGCAAGTACCCGGAGCACAACCTCGACCGCGCCCGCAACCAGATGCGGCTCTACCAGTGCGTAAGGGAGCACGACGACATGATGAGGGAGTTTGTGCAGTCATGCCTCAAAAAATGAAATTAGTGTATTTTAGAAAGGATTGATGAATGGAATTGAAGCTCAACGACTATCACAGGTTGACAAATTCAATAAAAATGAAATCGGTGGAATCTTGGAGCAAGCTGAACTTGTCGCGCGAGGAGTGCTCGAATCAGTTCAAGCGGTTGCGGGAACAACGACTTGCAAGGGAGTCCAAATCGCGAAATTAGCGAAATGGGCTAAATCGCATGGATATTGGCTTGACACCAAGCAATTAGGCAGCTACGAGGATCGAGGCTCAGAGAACGAGGTTTATTTGTCTGCTGTGGAAAACTACGTATACAAGCTGAATGATTTTCGCTATTCAGACGATAACCTGACATCTTTCTTTGAACGCATAAAGGCCCATAACGCGTATTTCCCATATTGCGCATACACCCTTGTGGGCTTCTCGGAAAACCAAGATAGCAAGATTTGCGCAGTGCTTCGCCAACCTTACATCATTTCAAGTCGTGAAGCCACAGAAGATGAGATTTCAAATGAATTGGAGAAGTTAGGATTTAAGCCACAGATTGACGGTGAATATTATACGAACGACGTTCATGACATATTCGATGCGTCACCCAACAACGTATTGGTAGGCATAGACGGCAACTTGTATTTTATAGACACTATCATTTATGAAACAAATGCCGGGAATGTCAGCACATACCACAGTCAGTCTCCAAAATTTTCATAAACTATGAAATGCATAAACACACAAAATAATATCATGAAACTCAAAATCACGATTCTGGCTCTCATGCTGACAGCGGGCACGAGCCTGTGGGCGGCAGGAGCCTACACCATCTACCCCACCCCACACCGGCAGATAGAGCAAGCGGGCACGGTGACGCTTGGCGGCACCGTAAACGTGGTGTGCGGCAAGGCCATCGACCAAGCCACGCGCCAGAGGGCCGAGCAAGTGCTCAGGGAGCACGGCTTGCGCTGCAAGTTCACCACGTCGCCAGCGAAAGGCGCGGCCAACCTGCTGCTTGGCGTGAACGGCGACAAGGGTGCGGCAGACAAGGCGGCGACAAGCCTCAGGCTGAGCCGAGCGGTCTTCGGCACGCAAAAATACGACAAGCACCTCGTGGCCGTGGCCGGCAAGGGTAAAGCCGCCACGATAGTGATCCTCGGCGAGAACACCGACGCCACGTTCTGTGGACTCGCCTCGCTGGAGCAGATGCTCGACGAGCAACCAGGGAGGCTCTCGTGCGTGACCATCTACGACTATGCCGACGTGAAGAACCGCGGCGTGATAGAGGGATACTACGGCGTGCCCTACTCTGAGGATGTGACGGAAGACCTCTTCCGCTTCATGGCGCGCTACAAGATGAACTCATACATGTATGGCGCCAAGTCGGACCTCTACCACTCGCAACTTTGGGAGAAGCCTTATCCGCTGACCATCACGCCCGAACAGAAGAAGATCGGCATGATGACGCAAGACATGATGAGAAACATGGCGAAGGTGGCAACGGCCAACAAGGTCAACTTCATCTGGGCCATCCACCCGGGCACAGCCTTCTTCGACACCAAGAGCGACGACGTGCTCGACAAGATAATGGAGAAGTATGAGTCTATGTACAAGCTCGGCATGCGCCAGTTTGGCGTGTTCGTGGACGACTGCGGTGTGCCCGACGACTCTGCGAGCCTCAACATAGGCGCGCGCAGGCTCACCACCCTGCAACAACTCGTGGACAAGCGGTGGAACCGCAAGGGAGCCGCCCCTGCCGACACCGTGAAGCCGCTCAACTACGTGCCGCAGCTATACGCCTACTCATGGGTGAGCAAGGAGAAAGGCGAAAGATTCTTCAACTCGCTGAGCGCCACGCCAAAGAAGACGGTGATATATATCACGGGAAAGAACATCTGGTCGGTGCCCAACAACGAGGACCCAGCTCTCGTGAGCAAATGGCTCGGACGAGAGGTGGGATGGTGGTGGAACTATCCCTGCAACGACAATGACATGGACAAGCTCTTCGTGAGCGACATGTATGCAAACTTCCACGACGAGCGGCACATCGACAACGACGCCCGTGTGACCGACAGCCTCGCTGTGAAGACGCTCATCAGCAACCCCATGCAGCAAGGCGCGGCAAGCAAGATAGCCCTGTTCAGCATTGGCGACTACGCCTGGAACAACGCGGCCTTTGACGTGCACAAGAGCTTCGAGGCCGCCGTGCCTGCCGTGGTGGGCAAGGAATACGCCGAGGCTTACCTCACCGTGTGCCCCTATCTCCGCCACTACGACTACGACTCGCCATGGCCTACGCTGGAGCAGATGAGGAAGTTGGCCGCGGCGTGCGAGAAGCTCGGCGAGCTGGCCAAGAGCGACAATGAGGGCGCGCGCCTGTTCTACGACGACATAGAGCCGTGGCTCACCAAGGTGAACGACATGGCCCACTGCGCCATCGTGCTTCTCACCAAGGACAGCCAGACCAAGGAGGCGGTGGACCAAGCCATCGAGACCGTGGGGAAGATGGACACGGACAAGAAATACGACGTGGAGATTCTCAACGGCATGGGCAAGGACATCAAGATTGGCTCCACGCAAGCCAAGCC
>DJQL01000136.1:4621-7850 GCA_002437565.1 Prevotella sp. UBA6387 | reverse complement strand
GGGAACTCGGCAAGTATCTCCGCCCTTACAGCAAGTCGATGCAGTCTACCAACGAGCTGAGAGATGGATACAACTGGCACGAGGCCTACTACCTCTACCCGATTGGCGTGACCGACATGCGCACGGCTTCGCCAGACCGCTCACTTGAGAACACCAACCTATACCAGAACCCATACTGGCCAACAACGGCTGGCGGACACGCCGAGAAGTAAGACCAACAGGCTTGTTGGCAAGAGCGACCTTGCCAACAGCCAATCGCCATCAGGCATGAATCCATTAGGAGGCAAACACTAACAATAGTTGTTTGCCTCCTTTTTTCGTGCCTTGTTCAATGTCTGCCACCCTTTGAAATGTTAAAAATGACGGTTCTTGCGCATTTTTATAGTACTATGTATTGCATAGTACCTAAGTATTGCATATCTTTGCGGACATAAAACATATACATCAAAGCAATGAACATCGACAATGCCAAATCACAAATGCGCAAGGGTATGCTCGAATACTGCATCATGCTTCTGCTCAGGCATCGCGCCTCGTATGCCAGCGACATCATAGCGAAGCTGAAAGAAGCCGAGCTGATAGTGGTCGAAGGCACTCTCTATCCGCTGCTGACGCGATTGAAAAAGGACGGACTGCTCAGCTATGAGTGGCAGGAATCAACGCAGGGGCCGCCACGCAAATACTATGCGCTCACGGCAGACGGCGAGGCAACGCTCAACGAGCTCGACAAGGCTTGGCAAGAGATAGCCCACACCGTGGGAGTATTAAAGAGCATGCGACCAGGCGAAAGTACAAAACAAGACCAAAACACTTAAAAAACCAGAACCGCACATGAAAAAGAACATCAACATAAACCTCTTTGGCACGCTCTACGCCATCGATGAGGACGCATACAAACTGCTTGGCAACTATCTCGACAACATGAAAAGCTACTTCGCCAAGCGCGATGGTGGCGACGAGATTGCCGACGACATTGAGCATCGCGTAGCGGAACACCTGTGGACACTAAAGGAACAAGGCCGCAACGTCATCGACATTGAAACCGTGAAGCGGATTATCAGCAGCATTGGCAATCCAGCCGAGGTCGACGGTGCCATGGACGACTCTGCCGCCGACGCGCCGGCAGACGATTCCACCGCTGGGGAAACCAAGGACGCGCGAAGCTCCGAAGCCGAAAGCGCGGAAGAAGATGCCAAACAAGGAATATACGTAGACATAGACCTCGGTGATGGCAAATGGATAGACCGCATGCTCAATCACGTCAAGACACATCGCTTTTACCGCGACGGCAAGGACAAGATAGCTGGCGGCGTGATCTCCGGACTGAGACATTATTGCGGCGGTGGCGACATCGTGGTATGGCGAGTGTGCGCGGTGCTGCTGACCATTGCCACGTTCACGCTGTGCCAAATGGATTTTACCGGTGTCCTGCAACGGTTTTTCATCCTGCTCTTCACCGTGCCGTTGATTATCTATATAGCCCTTTGGCTGCTCGCGCCCGTGGCACGCACGGCTGAGGAGCGCCTGTGCATGACGGGCGAGGAAGTCACGCCAGAGTCGATAAGCCGCACCCTGATAGCCGAAGCTGACGAAGAGAACAAGCCTGCGACAAAGCGACAACACGACGGAACGATAATGGGGCGATTGTTTGAAATAGCGAAGTTCTGCGTGAAGTCGGTCGCGCTTGTGGCCTTTGCGATGATGTCGGCTTTCGCGTTGGCCTATCTCGTGTGTGGAGCAGTCTACTCCATCGTGGGCGAGCCTTTCCTCTTGCTATTCAACAACAATCAGCAAGATGTTCAAGTATTGACATCAATACCATTGCTTGGTTTATATTGGATAATATCGGCATTGTGTTGGCTCATCGTGTCAGTGCTCCCCTTGTTGGGAATCATTCGCTCATTCCAGTCAAACCGGAAGCCGCTTGGCTTCGCGGCCATTGCCTCGCTCATAGGCACATGGATCGTCGCCATAACCGTTGGCATATTGTTGTTTGCACTGTTTGCGATACACGCCGAGAACGAGAGCAAAATCATCGACCGACAGCAAAATACCCACAACGGCATCTACCTTAGCCGCTGGACGTGGGAAAAACTGTACGCCAAGGGATGGACGGTTAACGAGGCAGACAACATACGGTTCGCCTCATTGTTTTCCGGCAGCGACGACGACCCTTTGCGTCTTGGCGACGAGCCGTTCTACGTGAGTCCCGACGAGAATGGCAAGCCCATGACGGTGTCTCTGAGCCACAAGCAGAGCCTGGCAAAAGGTGATTACACCCTCGAATGCCTATCCATATGCACGGCCATGGACGCCACGCTCAGCGTGTGGAGTGGCGACAAATGCCTTGCCATGCTGCGCCTCGACGGATATGGAGCCACCGATGACCGCATGCTGAAAGATTATGACTGGGCAGCCAGCCGCGGCATTCCGCTCTTCAGCGAACAAAAGGACAGTACGACGTGGGTCGACGACGTGAGCCATGGCAACGACAGCTGGCACTACCTCGTGTCAAAGCCTTTCCATCACGAAGGAGGCACACTGGAATATCGCTTGCGGATAGGCCAGCACGATGTCAAAGGCGCGACACCCGTGTGGAGCGAAGTGTGGATGGCACACGAGAGCCTTAGATTGCACAAGTAAACAAATAGGGGCTGGATTCCAAAAGTGGAACCCAGCCCCTATTTCGCGATAATGGTTTATAAAGTCCTTCCCTTATAGACGTTGGTATTGGAGTTGACATAAGCAATGTGTCCATGATGAGGTTGATCCAAAGCATCTGCGTGACCGTCAGCGGTGACTCCGTACCCATGAAGGCACCACAGAGCACGAGGAAGCAAGCCGTCACGTTCACCGTGAGCTGGAACAGGAGGAAACGCTGGATGCTTTGGTAAAGCGAGCGTCCCCACATCACGGCCTTGCCGATGCTGCTGAACGAGTTGTCGATGATGGTGATGTCACCATCCTCCAAAACCTGATATGCAAAGCCAAGAGTGCGCATGGCACGGTTTTGATATTCCGCAAGCTGCCTGTCTACATCGTCCTTGCGCACGGCTGCCTTTTTGCAAAGACCGAGCACAATCTCAGGCACACCCATTTTTCCACAAAAAAGTCTTTTCCTTTTGATACTATTCTTGCTCCTTTGCGTAATAACAATTAATTATGCGTAATAACAAGTAATTAAAAGACAAAGAAATGAACAGAATTAAACTTGCAGCCGTTATATTCG
>DJQL01000136.1:0-4559 GCA_002437565.1 Prevotella sp. UBA6387 | reverse complement strand
TCAGCGACATGATGATAACCTACTACATTGACGGCAACATATTTGAGCCCGTCAATCAAGACATCGAGAGAGACAAGAACGGTAACTTCATCTTCGATGGCTCCATCCCCACCAAGGAGATGAACATTACTGTGCAAGCCGACAACGACATCTTCGGCGTCCACGTAGAAAAAGGGAAAACGGCTCAAATCACTATTTTCCGCAACAAAAACGGTAAACTTGAAGCCAAACTTACAGGCGACAACGTTGACCAGAGTCGTTTCTACAACACCTACATCAAGGCGTACGACACCATGAAATATTGGTCACCAGACCCTTCTGAGTGCAAGACAAATGCCGAGTATTGCAAAATCTTGGAAGCCGAGCATGCCAAAACTCTCAAGGAATTGAGCAAGTTGAAGAACAAGCCTTTCTACAGCTACTACAATCAGTTGAACCAAGGTATGTATACCTGGACCAAGATACGCCTGATCATGGATAAAGCTTTCGAGGAGAAAAAAAACTTCCTCGACTATCCTGAATATGTAAATGCCACCAAGGATATCGATCCCAACAGCGACATCAACTTAGAGACTAACCTCAGCAACGCTTGGTTGACTGCACGTCGTCTGCAATTTCTCAAGGAGACCAACGACACCACCAAGAGCTACTTGATGGCTATGGACGAGATCAAGAACAAGATAACCAACCCAAAGGCCAAGAAATTACTGGCCAACATGTTGATGTATGGATATTCCATGAGTCCGGAAGGCGATATCAAGACAGTATGGAAAGCCTACGAGACTTTTGCCAAGGACTATCCTGAGATAATTGCACATTACAAGCCCATGATCCAGACAGCCCTCAAGTCCTTCAACGGCAAGCCTCTTCCTTACGACCCAACAATAGAAACACCTGACAACAGAACTTGCAAATTGAGTAGTCTCTATGGCAAGCTCACCTATATAGACATGTGGGCTACCTGGTGCGGACCTTGCTGCAAGGAAATACCACACTTGGGAAAAGTTGTGGAAAAATATAAAGGCAACGATAAAATCCAATTTATCAGCATCTCCATCGACACCAACAAACAAGCTTGGCTCAACAAGCTCAAGAAAGACAATCCTGCCTGGGCACAATACCTTATGCCTCAAGAGGATGCCAACAAGCTGATGTCGCTCATGGGTATCAACGGTATACCTCGTTTCATACTCTTGGACGAAAAGGGCAATGTCATCGCCGCAGATGCCAAACGTCCTTCCGACCCAGAGCTGATTGACGACATCAATAGTCATATTCAATAAAGACATTACCACCTTGAAAGAATATACCAACGAGCACATCAGTGCTTTGCTATTCAAAAAAATCATCGGTTCCATTTCCTCCTCGGAGGAATTGGAACTCGACTCTTGGCGACAAGAAGACTCAAAGAATGAGCAACTATACCTCAGGATGCTTGATCATCAGCACATAGAGGAACTGTTGCGTCAACGACAAATGGTCCCTATAGACAGACTACTTGCCGACATGACAGAAAGACTTCAATTGGAAGTCTCGTCACATACTTCCCATTCATGGCGACGCTGGGCTGTTGCAGCATCCTTTCTTCTATTAGTTTCCGTAAGCACTTATTGGTTTTGGACGCAGAAAGAACAAAAAGAACGCCAAGAGGTGGCAGCCATCCTCACCCCAGTCCAAGCCCAAGGTTTCATACCTGGCGAAAAGAAAGCCATCCTCACGCTTACCGATGGCAGGAAGATTGCGCTTGGAGAAAAGGCAGGTAAAGAGGAGCCTTCTTTCTTGGACAAAGCCATCGCCAAGCTCAGTGGTGAGGAAAAGCAACTCTGCTTGGATATTCCTCGTGGTGGAGAATTCAAGATTGTCCTCGAAGACAGTACGGAAGTTTGGCTCAATTCTGAGTCACAACTTATCTATCCTGAGAAATTCTCAGAGAAGGAACGTCGGGTCATCGTCAAAGGAGAAGCCTACTTCAAAGTGGCACACGAAAGCAACCGTCCTTTCCGTGTGGAGACCGATAGGCAATTAGTCACCGTCCATGGCACTCAATTCAATGTCAAGTCATACGATGAAGACAAGAAGGTAACAACCACCTTGGTGGAAGGTAGCATTTCCCTAAGTAAGAAAAACGGCAGTGGCGAAGTCATGCTCAGTCCTGGTTACCAATCCTTATTCGACAAGCAGAGCACAACTACCAAGGTTCAACCTGTAAATGCCGAGATGGTGACGAGTTGGCGTCTTGGCAAGTTTGTGTTCGAGAACCAAACGCTTGAAGAAATCATGCAAGAATTGAGTCGCTGGTATTCCTTCAACTATGAATTTGCCAATGCAGACTTGAGACAAATAGAATTCATGGGTAGCATTCCACGCAATTCCAAGTTTGCCACAGTCCTCACAATCCTCGAAAAAAGTGGTGGCATCCATTTCAAGATGAAAGGGAGTCAGTTGCTCATCACCCAATAAGGATTATTCATATTAATGTCAATCAACTATGAGAAGAGAGATTATCGCTTGGTTCATGACCGCACTCTTTGCCTTGCTGCCTATCAGCAGTTTTGCCAAGGACTATACGGTCAACTACCAGAACTTAGCCTTCGAAAAGGTCATCAGTGACCTCAGAAAGAAAACGGGCTATGAGTTTGTTTACCAAAAGAACATCATCAAGAATGTGGGTGATGTCACCTGCCGTCTATCACATGCTTCCTTGCAGCAGATTCTCAACAGAATCGTCTTGGACGAAGCGGAATTAGACTATGAGATTGTAGGAAAAACTATAGTCATCAGCAAACCTAAGAAAGAGCTGCCTTATTTTAAGAAATTGGTCACCGGATTTGTCATGGACGACAACGGAGAACCACTCGTTGGAGCTACCGTCCGACAAGTTGGTGCGAAAAACGGAGTGATCACTGACATCGACGGACAGTTTGCCCTCATGGTAGAAGGCAAAGACCCTTCCGTCTCATTCTCCTACATCGGCATGAAAGATAAAGTGGTCAAGGCACGCAATATTAAGGGGATGAATGTAAACATTACATTGCAAACCAATGAGATCATGATGAATGACATTTTGGTGACTGGTTACCAGAACATCAAGAGAAAAAATGCCACGGGTTCCTATCAGACAATCAGCGCAAAGGATATGGACGAGCGTTATACTGGCGACATCGTGAGCAACTTGGAGGGCAGGGTTCCCGGATTGGTTTCTTACAAAAATGGTTCGAATGGAAATGGCGAGTCCACCCTTTCCATACGTGGCATAGGATCCTTCCAAGCCAAGACAAATCCATTGGTGGTCGTAGACGGACTTCCTATCGAAGGCTCCATCGAGACCGTCAACCCTTACGACATCGAAAACATCACCATATTAAAAGATGCCGCAGCAGCCTCCATCTATGGCGCAAGGGCCTCCAACGGTGTCATCGTCATCACCACCAAAAAGGCACAGAAAGAGAAGGTTGACATAGACTTCAATGCCGACCTCTGTATTAGCGAGAAGAACAACTACGACAATTACCGTTGGGCAAACGCCGCAGAAGTCATCCAGTTGGAACAGAACAATTTCAACTATATGAAAAGTGCTGAAGACCAAAGTGCCTTCAACACCTTGCTACAGAATTACAGCAACAAGAAAATATCCCTCAGCCCCATCAGCCGCCTCTTGGTAGACAACTATATGGGTGTATTGAGCGACACCGACTTGCAACAACAGTTGAGTACGCTCAGCAAAAACAACTATCGCAAGGAATGGCAGGATGCCTACGAGCGTACCCAAATCACTCATCAATACAACCTCGCCATCCGCACCAACGGAAAGTCGCTCAACTCCAGCATCGTACTCAACTATAAAGGTAACAACAATGGTATGGTAAAGGAGCACAACAATGCCTTGGCTTTCAGTTACAAAGGACTTCTGAAAGCCACCCCATGGCTCAATCTCACCTTTGGAGCCAACATATTGAGCGAACGTTCCAAGACACACATCTCCGATTCTTGGAATGACATCAATTCCTTCATGCCTTACCAAAGTATGTACAATGCCGATGGCTCCTTGGCAAGAATGGAAGCTGACACTTATTTGGGAGAAGAAAGTTTACAAAACTCTGAATACGGTTTCAAGGATGCCAGCTACAATCCATTGGAAGAAGTCAACATGAACTTCAACAATACACGCCGCACCAACATCCGTTCCTTCATCCATGCCGACTTTACCATCTTGCCAGAATGGAAAGCAAGCGCACAGTTCCAATACGAGGACATCTACTATAAAAACGACGCTTACAGGGAGGGAAAATCTTACTACATGAGAAATCTTTACAACTTATACACTGCCTCAACCACCCAATCTGGCGGAGGAGGAGGTGACGAAGATGATGACGAAGAAGACTACGAAGATTATAGCCTATACACCCTAAACTCTGCGGTAAAGCATTATATCCCAGACGGAGGTATGCTGAACACAACCACGGAGGAAGGTGCTTATTATACGTTCCGTTTACAAACAGACTATAACAAGACATTTGCAGGAAAGCATGAGGTCAGTGCCTTGGCTGGTTTTGAATACC
>DJQL01000127.1:14465-17086 GCA_002437565.1 Prevotella sp. UBA6387 | reverse complement strand
GGCGGCGAGGCGTTCTCCATGACCAACGCCAACTTCACCGTCGACGGCATAGGCCCTTGGGACATGTCGGCAGGTACAGACCTCAGCGACGGCCTGGCCTCCATGTCGTCGAGCAAGGACCCACGCGAGAGGCTCATGTCGCTCTTCGCGCGTGTCAACTACGACTACGCCGACCGCTACATGGCCATGGCTTCCTTCCGCCGCGAGGGCAGCTCCAAGTTCGGTCCCAACAACCGCTGGGGTAACTTCTGGGCCTTGTCGGCAGGATGGCGCATCTCCAAGGAAGACTTCATGAAATCGTTGCCATGGGTCAACGACCTCAAACTGCGCGTGGGCTATGGCGTGACCGGTAACAACGACTTCGGCTCGGGCTACACCGTGCGCACATACAAGAGCAACGACATGTGGCCTACGAATGGCGTGTGGCAGCCAGGCTACGGATCAGCCAAGAACTACAACCCAGACCTGAAGTGGGAGGAGAAGAAAGAATGGGACTTCGGTCTCGACTTCAGCATCTTGAACAACCGAATCTCGGGTAAGTTCGACTATTACATCCGTCGCGTCGACGACATGCTCTTCGAGGTTCCAGCGCCTACACCTCCAAAGGTCTACACCACCATCATGGACAACGTGGGCTCGCTCACCAACAAGGGGTGGGAGTTTGAGCTGACCGGACAAATCGTGAAGAGCAAGGACTTCAACTATTCCTCAACCATCCGCCTGTCGCACAACACGTCGAAGATAGACAACCTCGGCGACACCAACTCTTACCTCTACGGCGGTGCGTTCCCCAATTCCATGGGCTATGCCACCAAGCTCGTCAACGGCTCCAAGATAGGCCAGTTTTGGCTCTTCAAGTATGCCGGGCTCGATGAGAACGGCAAATGGCTCATCTACGACAAGGACAACAACGTGGTGCCGGCTAAGGATGGCACGAAGCTCAACACCATAGACGCCAACAAGCACTATGTGGGCAATGCCATACCAAAGCTAATCGCCTCGTGGGACCATACATTCTCCTACAAGCAGTTTGACCTTGGCATCTACTTGCGCGCTTGGCTCGACTATGATGTCTTCTCGCAGCCTAACCTCTATTATGGATTGAAAAACTCTACCGACGACAACGTGCTCCGCATAGCCTACACCAACAACAAGGAGATAGACGATACACGCATCCTCACCGACTATTTCCTCTCTGACGGTTCATTCTTGAAGATCGATGCCGTGACATTGGGCTACACGCAGAGCTTGTCTAAGTGGACCAAGTATATACAGCAGGCACGCGTCTACTTCACCGTGCGCGACCTCGCCAGGATTACAAAGTACCAGGGATACAACCCGGAGGTCTCCATCAACGGCCTTGAGCCAGGATTCGAGTACCTGCGCTCCACCTCGTCGCTCTATCCACAGACCATACACTGGACAGTGGGCGTGCAACTCAATTTCTAAGTTTTCGCAAGAAAGCTAAAAGACATAGACGCAAATCAACATGCATTCAATATCATGAATTTAAGAAACATCATAATAGCGGCGGCAGGAACGCTCGCCTTCACAGCGTGCGACCTCGACGAGAAGTTCTATTCGTCGGTCACACCCGACACTTTCTACACGCAGCCTGAGAACACCTACGCCGTGCTCTCACGCCCGTTCACCCACTGGAAATGGTATCTCGGCAATGACCGTTGGTACCTGCAAGAACTCACCACCGACGAGATGGCGTGTCCGGCACAGGGTAAGGACTTCTACAACAACGGAGAATACGTGCGTCTCCACGAGTTCACGTGGACTCCAACCGACCGTTTCATAGTTAACACCTACGAGGGCACCACGGGCGGCATTGCTCGCGCTCTTGAGGCTTACGACGACCTGTCGAAGGTAGACTATGGCAAGCTCGGCATGAGCGAGGCCGACCGCGACGACCAACTCAGCCAGCTCAACGCCATCATAGCGTGGTTCTACATGCGCGGCCTCGACTATTTCGGCGGAATGCCGATATACAATTCGAATAACGACCCCGTTGTGGGGCGCTCCACCGACAAGGAAACGTTCGAGCACATAGAGAAGCTCCTCAAGGATGCCATACCAAAGCTGAAGCAGAAGAAATCTCTTGGCGCGTCGGAAGACGGATACATCAGTCAGGCGGCTGCGGCAACAATGCTCGCAGAGCTCTATTTCAACGCCGAGAGCTATATCAAGGAAGACCACTATTCCGATTGTGCCAAGCTCTGCCAGGACATCATCAATGGCGTGTACGGCCCTTATCAGCTTGACAGCAAATGGTCAGGCCCATTCTGCTTCGACAACGACAAGAGCCCGGAGGCCATCTGGAACGTGCCTTCGCAGAATGCCAAGCTGGAGTTTAACTGGTATTACCGCTATTTCTACCACACAAACTCTCCAAAGTATTTCAACACCACGTTCCCTGCGTCCATCTACAACGGCTTCGGCCTCTCGCCATCGCGCGAGGATGCCAAGACGCCATACACCGACGCCGACTTCAAGCTCGGGAAGCCATACTCCAAATTCAACGACAAGGATCTCCGCAAACAGCCATACGTGTATAACGGTGACGGCAAGTACAAGGGAATGTTCCTCGTGGGCGACCAAATCAACCCGACAAC
>DJQL01000127.1:11106-14399 GCA_002437565.1 Prevotella sp. UBA6387 | reverse complement strand
GTCGACTACGTGAACGCCGACGGCAAGGGCTCTACCATGCTTAATGGTGAGGAAAACTCCATGATTCGCCTGGTCAAGTTCCCAATTCCCGACAACAACGACATCAACAGGCTTTGGGATCCCGATTTCCCAGCCATGAGGCTCACAGAGGTCTATTACATGCTCGCTGAGTGCAAGTGGCGCTCGGGCGACAAGGCAGACGCGGCACAACTCATCAACACCGTGCGCAAGCGCAACTTCACCAATGGCATAGACCCCGACCCTGTGCCGGACAAATTTGACGTTTACCGCCTCGCCGACGAGTGGATGATAGAGTTTCTTGGTGAGGGAAGACGACGCACGGACCTCATTCGCCTCGGTCTATTCACAACGGAGAATTGGTGGACGCACAAGGCCACCAACGACGAGAACAAGGAGCGTTTCCCGATTCCATCGGTAGATATCCAGGCCAACCCGCTATTGGAGCAGAATCCTGGCTATTAAGGAAAAACGCTAAACAAAATAATAAATGTATTTGAGCCAAGGGCGACATTCGTGAAATCCCGCCCTTGGCATTTAGCAACCATTATCTTGCAAAATAACACAGAACAACATGAATAATCTTTTCAAGATCATCAATTTGGTCGCCGTCATGACGTTGCTGTTTTTCGGCACGTCGTGTGGCGAGGAGAAAATTGCCGTGCGCAACATCCCAGACGGACAAAAGCTCACCATAACGCCCAGCAAGGGCATGAACCTCGTGGGCCGCGTCACCGTGGACGGCAATCCACGCCAAGGCGTGGTGGTAAGCGACGGCAACACCGTCACCACCACCGACAAGGACGGCGTGTACCAGATGAAGACGGCGAAGGCGGAGTATGTCTTCGTGTCGATGCCGGAGGATTGCCAGGTGGACCAGACCAAGTCGGTGCCACAGTTTTTCAAGAAAATATCTTTCGGGACCGACAAGGCCATACAGCGCGACTTCGTGCTGAAGTCGAAAAGCGTGGACGACTCTTTCTCTTTGGTGGCATTAGCCGACTTGCAGGTGGGCACCGCCAACGACCTTGAACTCTGCGACCCTCTCATGACAAAGATAGCCGACTACACCAAGACCATAAAGGGCTCTGTGCTCGGCATCAGCCTCGGCGACCTCTCGTGGAACAACCCCTCGGTCTACGACGATTACAAGAAGATTGGTGAGCAAGCTCAACATGCCTGTCTTCTCAGTGATAGGAAATCACGACCACAACGAGAATACCAAGGGCGACTCGCTCTCCGACCAGGAGTTTCGTGATGCCATGGGGCCGACGTTCTATAGTGCCAACATAGGCAAGTGGCATCTCGTGGTGCTCGACGACGTGCTATACAGCGGAGCCAACGGCCGCAACGACTACACTGGCAAGATTACCGACCGTCAACTCGCATGGTTGCACAAGGACTTGAGCTATGTGCCACAAGACAAGAGTATCCTCGTGGCGTTGCACATACCGACGCAGAGGCGCAATTCCGGCACGGCGCTCTCAAATCGTGAGGCTCTTTATGACCTCATAAAGAACTATCACCGTGCGGTCATTCTCTCAGGCCATACGCACAACAACTTCACCACCGACATTGCGTTGAACATCCGCGAGTACACCCTCGGTGCCGTTATGGGCGCCTACTGGAACACATACGATGGCAAGGGCATCTGCAACGACGGTTCACCACGTGGATTCGGAGTGCTGACATTTAAGGGCGGAGAGCTTGTCGACGAGTACTACAAGGGCGAGGAAGACCCACTCGACTATCAGATAAAGATTTACGCTCCCGAAGATGCCACGTTCCGTTGGGGGCGCAAGCCTGGCCAGATTTCTTCGCCAAGTGCGGCGACGCCATTGAATGAAGACAAGACCACGGTGCTTGTCAACGTCTTCAACTGGCACACCGACTGGACAGTCACCATGTCGGAGGATGGCGCAACGCCGGTGAAGCTGGGACAAAATGTGAAATGCTATGACCCCGACGCGGTGCGCATGCTGCAATATGAGAACTCTTGGGAGAAGCGCCCTACGGCAGAACCAGAGGGCAACAACGACCATATGTTCCTCTACACTCCAAAGTCGCAGTCGTGGAAGTCGTTGACCGTCAACGCCGACGACCCATGGGGCAACCACTACAGCGCGACCCTCAAGGCAAAGTAGATGTTCAGGATTGGTCTTTGGCATGGTCGCCATGTCAATCAAAACCCTATCGTCAGCACTGCGAAGAAGCACCCCATGTGGGTGCTTTTTTTATGCCCTGTGTCGCACACTAAAGTCATGCGCAAAATAATCTGCCAAAATTGCAGCGGTTACGAAAAAAATATGTAATTTTGTCACCCAATGAATACGTCTGAACTGCAAAGAATAAAGCAACGCTACAACATCGTGGGCAACTGCGATGATCTGAACCACGCGCTCGATGTGGCGCTGCAAGTGGCTCCGACCGACCTCAGCGTGCTTATCGTAGGTGAGAGTGGAGTGGGAAAGGAAATCATTCCACGCGTCATCCACGACAACTCTCCGCGTCGGCGTGAGAAATACTTCGCCATCAACTGCGGCGCCATTCCTGAGGGAACTATCGACAGCGAGCTCTTCGGCCATGAGAAAGGTGCCTACACGGGTGCCGTGGGCGAGGGTGATGGCTATTTTGGCGTGGCAAACAAAGGCACCATCTTCCTCGACGAGGTGGGCGAGTTGCCAATGGCTACGCAGGCAAGGTTGCTCCGAGTGCTTGAGACTGGTGAATACATTCGCGTGGGAGGCCAAGAGATAAGGAAGACCGACGTGCGCATAGTGGCGGCCACAAACGTCAACATGCGCAAGGCGATATCGGAAGGCCGCTTCCGTGAGGATTTGTATTATAGGCTCAACACCATTCCCATTAACTTGCCGCCTCTTCGCGATCGAGGCAACGACATCTTGCTGCTCTTCCGTCTTTTCGCCATGCAGATGGCAGACAAGTACAGGTTGCCAAAGGTGACGCTTACCGATGACGCCAAGCAGTTGCTGCTCCATTATAAGTGGCCGGGAAACGTGCGCCAGTTGAAAAACATCACCGAGCAGATGTCGGTGCTATCAGAGAAGAGGGAAATCAATGCCCAAGACTTGAAGCGTTTCATTCCGGATGACCCCGACTCAACGGAGCTTTCCACTATAAGCAAGCCAGGGCAGCATTCCTATGAAAGTGAGCGCGAGATACTCTACAAGATTCTTTATGAGCTTCGTGGCAATATCTCTGACCTCCGCCGTGATCTCACGAGCATGCGCAAGCAGATTGATGAGGAACGCGAG
>DJQL01000127.1:10610-11051 GCA_002437565.1 Prevotella sp. UBA6387 | reverse complement strand
ATTGTGGGCGGCAATGCTTTCAGCGAGAGCAGGTCGTTCAGGCAACCATCGCCACAAGATGCCGATGCAGAGGAAATAAAGCCTGAAGAACCGGAATGCCTGAACCTGAACGACTTGGGCAGACAGATGCTGGAAAAAGCCTTGGAGAAGAATGGTGGCAACAGGAAAAAAGCGGCGCAAGAGCTTGGCATCTCCGACCGCACGCTGTATAGAAGAATTAAGCAATATGGTCTCGATAGTAAAGGATAGATTTCACCGTTTGTTTACCATGCGTGCCTTTGGCGGCAAGGGCGTGGCAGGGGTGGTATGCCTCATATTGGTATCGCTCGTTTTTGTGGCCTGTAGCGTGAACTATGGGTTTAATGGCGCGAGTATAGACTATACGAAGACCAAGACAATTCAAATCGCTGATTTCCCTATACGCTCAAGTTACGTTTGGGG
>DJQL01000127.1:3688-10520 GCA_002437565.1 Prevotella sp. UBA6387 | reverse complement strand
GTCAAACGCAATGGCGACCTCGTGATAGAGGGTGAGATAACGCAATATTCACAACGAAACAAGTCGGTGTCGAGTGAAGGCTATTCTGCGCAGACAGAACTTTCAATGACCGTGAACGTTCGTTTCACGAACAACAAGAACCACAAGGAAGACTTTGAGAGGCAGTTTACCTCGTCGAAGACCTATGAGACCACGCAAAGCCTGGCAAGCGTGCAGGAGGAACTCGTCACCCAGATGGTGAAAGATCTCACAGACCAAATTTTCAATGCGACCGTTGCCAACTGGTAATCATTTCCCTGAACGACAAACATGGACATAGCCAACCTCATACGACATCCGGAACTTCTCGACCGCGACACTCTTTACGAGCTTCGTGGCTTGTTGGCGTTGTATCCTTACTATCAGTCGGCTCGCTTGTTGTTGCTTCAAAACCTCTTCCTCTTGCACGACCCCATGTTCAATGAGGAATTGCGACAGGCCGCACTCTATATAACGGACAGGAAGGTGATATTCGACCTTGTGGAGGCTGCGCATTACCAGATGCCCAAGCCTCAGGTGGCACGCAATGTGGAGACAGGGCAAAACGAGAAGAAAGAGGATCGGACAATATCCCTTATCGACGACTTCCTTGGCTCCATTCCGGAGGAAGAACGCCCCGACAAGAAGAAAAAGAAGCGTAAGCCAACGCCTGCCGATGCAGCCATTGACTATGTGTCGTATTTGCTCGAGACGGAGAGCGAGGAAGAGGCCGAAGAGGAAAAGACTGCTCCGCAAATGAAGGGGCAGAGTCTTATCGACGATTTCATAAACAACGACAAAGGTAAAATAAAACTCAAAGAGGAACCAGAGTATAAACCAGCTATTGAGGATAGCGTATCCGATAGTGAAAAAGGCGACAATGAGAGCTATTTTACGGAGACATTGGCCAAAATTTATATCAAGCAAGGGCGATATGAGAAGGCATTGGAAATTATTCAACGATTAAATTTGAATTATCCGAAAAAAAATGCTTACTTTGCAGACCAAATGCGTTTCCTGGAGAAACTCATACTCAACGACAAGAATAAAAGCACTGAAATAAGTAAAGAAAAATAAATAAAAATAATCAAGAAAATGTACACATTATTCATCGTACTCATCGTGTTGGCCTCGCTGCTAATGATTTTCATCGTGCTCATTCAAGAGTCTAAGGGCGGTGGCTTGGCAAGCAACTTCTCTTCAACCAACTCTATCATGGGCGTGCGCAAGACCACCAACTTCGTGGAGAAGGCTACGTGGGGCCTCGCTGGCGCAATGGTCGTTTTCAGCATCGTGTGCGCTTACACGGCTCCTAAGGCTGTGACAGAGGAGAGCGTGCTTGAGAATGCTGCCGCTCAACAACAGAGCACCAATGCCGCTAACACTCAAGGCTTCGGTGCGGCACAGGCTCCTGCACAGGGTGCTCAGGCTCCTGCCGCGCAAGGCTCACAGGCTCCTGCACAAGGTGCTCCTGCTACTCCAGCAAAGTAAAAATCCAATTACCTATAAAGAAAGGTGTGTCAATATTTATTGGCACACCTTTCTTTTGGTATATAGCTTACTGCTTTTTGCAATATTGCTTGTGGCATGGAAAAAGGATGCGCGCTTGGCATCCTTATTATTTGATTACACGAAGGATGTCACAATCCAACCTTCAAGCCTCTTTGCTTGATTTTGAACGTGTAAAACGCGTCACCGTTTTCCACGTCAATCTCCATGAAACGGTTGCTGTCGGAGGCCGTGGGCGAAACGGTAATCGTCAGTCTGTTTCCTTCGCTTTCCACAGTCATCCAATTTGATTGCATAGACTCAATATTGCCCTTTTTCGTATTTTCATTCCTTGTGAAATGATTCTCGCCGTCTGCGCCCGTCTCGGTGATGCTGTTTAGCCACATCGAATTGTAATTTACGCACCAGAAAGTAAGCGTGTTGCCAGATGGCGACACGTTTATGTAGCCATCCTTCGATGTCTTCACTTCCGTTTTCCATTTCATTGGATCCCAATCGCCGTCATCCTTGCTGCACGATGCAAAGAGAAGCGGCAGGGCCAGCAACATTACCAAGATTGCTTTCTTTTTCATTGCTTTTTTGTTTAATGCTCATTGTCTAAATGCGTATACGCCTTGAACCTTGCATCAGAGACAAAGAAAGTTTTTGATGGTCGTTGCCTTGTTGTTCGCTCACTTCTCGTATTCCATGTGCACCATCACGGGGTAGTGGTCGGATGGTGCGCGGCGGTCGCGCTCCTCGAATTCTATTTCGGAAGGCGCGTCATTGCCTTTTTCCGGCTTTGTCACCTTGGGAGTCCAGTAGGCGTTGGTGAGGATGCCGTAGCGGTCCACGGCGAATTTTGGCGACACGAACACGTGGTCAATGCGCGAGGGTGACCAGAAACTGGTGTTGAACGAGTTGAACGTGCCGTTCTCGGCAAAGCGCAGGCGCGCGGCGGTGTAGCTGTCCTTGAGGATGCCGGAGTCGGTGAATATCTTGAAAATCTCGTTGTTTTGGTCAACGTTGAAGTCGCCCGTCACTACGACTGGCGCACCTTTTGCTATCTCGCGAATCTTCTTCACTATGAGCTTGGCGGCCTCGCGTCGCGCCACGATTCCCACGTGATCCATGTGCAGGTTGAAATGGAAGAAGCGGAAGCCAGTGTTCTTTTGCTCGAACTTGCCCCACGTGCATATTCTTATGCACGCGGCGTCCCATCCCATCTTGGGCTTGTCGGGAGTCTCGTTGAGCCAGAAGTTGCCATGGTCTAGCAGCGCGAGGTGGTCTTTCTTATAGAACAGGGCGGAATATTCTCCAGCCTCCTTGCCATCGTCGCGCCCCACGCCGATGAAGTCGTAGTTGTCGAGTCCGGCCCTGAGGTCACGCAGTTGGCCGATGAGCACCTCTTGGGTTCCGAACACGTCGGGTGCTTCGAAGTTGATCATGTCGCAAATCACCTTGCAACGTGTCGCCCACACGTTGCCGTTCTTTTCGTCGTCATTGTTGCGGTATCTTATGTTGTAGGTGCCGACGAAGATGGATTGTGCGCTCATTGCCACGGCGAAGAGTAGGCACATGGATGACAAAAACAGTTTTTTCATGGTTGTTTTGGTTTTCTTATGATTGCTCGTTTCGTTATTCAGTTGTAATGAAAGTATGAATGCCTCGTGTTTAGTTATTATCTTGTGAAGTATCTCTTGTCCTCGACACCACGAACCGCCTAAGCTCAATGATGTCTTTCTGTGGCGCGGTGTAGTGCTCGCGTGCCCATTTTGCGATAATCTCATTTGCCTTTTCCAATTCCGCTTCGTCATGGCTCTCATAATAAAACAGCAGGTGCGACATTGGCAGGAGAAGGTTGTTTGTCTTTAGTCTTGGCAACACTCCAGCAAGCTCCGAGCGGTATTTTTCCGTGTCCTCACCCAAGGCGAGCAGCGCGACGTAGAACGCGAAGTGGAAACGAGCCTTGTCGTTGGGAAGGAAAGTCTTACAGGTCTTCAGCGATTCCATTGTTTGTCTTATCTCGCTTAGTATGATATCGCGACTTCCGGCCTTTCCGAGACCTTTGCCCATGAGCAAGCCCATGGCCATCCTCGTGAGAATCAGCGTGTCCTTGTCCACGTCGGTCGATTTTTTCACGGTTGAGGCTATTGGCTTGATATATTGCGGTCTTATGCTTACCGCGGCGATAGCCACGCCTGGCAAGCTGACCACGAGAAACTGACCCTTCTTGCCTGGCAAGCGTTGCACTATGCCTGTGATGCCCTCGAAAGGCCCATCCATGATTTTCACCTCACTGCCTTTGGCAATTTTGAGTTCCTCTGGCTTGAAATATGTTAGTCGCGCGCCTTCCACGTCGTTTACTTTCTGGAAGTTGAGCATATCATTGTCGCGCACCTGCACGTATCTCACCGTCCCGTCTTTCATGGTGTGCCGCTTCAAGAAGAAGTAGCTTTTCAGCCTGCTTGTGTCTTTGAAGTTGTCGAGGTCTTTCCGCGAGCCCCTCGCAAACACGAGACCGGCTATGGCAGGCTGCAACACTCGTGTCTTCCTGCCAAGCCTGTCGCGCAAGCAATAGCGCATTGGAATATATGTTTGGAAGCCATGCGCTGAAAGTTCGTCCTGGACCTCCATCTCTTTCCTGTAGCTCACGGCAAAGACATACCATCTCTCAATTGCATTGTCGGCAAGTCTTTGTGATGAGGCGTTTATGGGCATTATATCCAATTCGTGCAAGTCTTTATTTCATTAGGCAGTCGCTCCTCGACGTGCCCACGCAGCTGTTTGGCATCTGTATGTGCAGCATGGCGCAGATGGTTGGGGCGATGTCGGTTACGTGTACCTCTGCCGATGTCTGTCCGTGTGGCACGTTCCATCCATAGAGTACGAATGGTATGTGTGTGTCGTAAGGGTTCCACTCTTGGTGGGTCGTGCCAATATACTTGTCGGAGCCGCTAACGTTCTCCCAGCCAGCTTTCGGCACAATGAACACCTCGCCGCTTCTTCCGCGTCGGTATCCGTTGACTATCATTTCGCGTATGGGTTGCGGCACGGTGGTCGTGAGCGCTTTCTCACAGTCTACGGCATATAGGATGCTGTCGTTTTTCAGCAGTTTTGCGCAAACGGCGGCCTTGACATCGCTAATGGACTTGCCGGCTTTCGCGGCACCGTCCTCGTTGATGTAGACCCAACCGTCGCTCACCCTCTTTATCACGGGCGAGAAGCCGAGCTCACGCTCCAGTTGGGCCTCGTAGGGCTTTAGCGTGTTGCGGAAGTCCAAGCCTCCCGCCGGAATGTGGTGAGCCTTGAGGAAGTTGTGGTTGTGAGAGCCGCCGTGGTCTGCCGAGAGGAACATCAGCCATTGCCCCTTGCCCACCTTCTCGTCGAGCGTCTTGATAAACTGCGCGAGTTGGTTGTCGAGCTCCATGTACACGTCGTGGTTCTCTTTGCCGCGTGTGCCGTAGACGTGGCCTATGGCATCGGTCGACGACACGCTTATGGCGAGCAGGTCGGTGATGGAGTCTTGCCCGAGCTTCTCGTTCTCAAGAGCTGCCTCCGCCATCTGGAACGTCTTTGTGACACCCATTACCGATGTCTTGACATCTGTCTTGGGTTTGGTGCCAATCTTCTTGTTTTCTTCCTTAACCCATCTTGGCAACTCGTTCATATAATAGGTAGACGTGATGAAATGCCCAGCAGACGTGTCCCACCAGTAGGCGGCGTCGGCACCGTGGCCGGCAGGCATTATGGCGGCGCGGTCTTTCAATGCCACGCCAATGACCTTGCCGTTGAAGTTGGTGGCTATCTTGAGCATGTCGCCAAGGCCAGTGGCCAAGAGGTTGCGAGGAGACATCATGCCCTCCTTGCTGTCAGACCCCACGCTTTTCACGTCGGGGTCATCGCAGCAGTATATCCACTTGTCGTGGAGCTGGAAGTTGTTCGACACGATGCCTGTCAACGCTGGCACACTGCCAGTGTATATGCTGGAGTGCCCCACGGCGGTCACGGCCGGGAGATAGTTGATGAGCGTGTTCTCGAAGCTGAAGCCATGGTCCACGAGGGTGCGCAGGCCGTCCTTACGATACTGGTCGTAATAATAATAGAGGTAGTCCCAGCGCATCTGGTCCACCACGAGGCCAACGACGAGCTTTGGTCTGTTTATCTGGCCGAAAACGCCAATAACGGCGAGAAGGCACAATACTACTGTCAGTTTACGTTTCATTGTTAAAAAGTCTTTGTTGTTTTACTTTTTGCAAAGATACTCGTTTTTGCTTAGATACACAATTATTTGTCGTTTCAAAACGATTAAATGGTATTGTTTTGGGCTGCTCAATGAAAGCGTGTGTGAGGACTTGAGGTTTCGGACTTGTGTCTTATTGATTTCTGTAATGATTGGGCTATGTTGATTCGTGTGGAGAATGAGGAATAGTGAAGCAAGGGAGTTTTGCCACACTCCTGTCTGCTGTCAGAGAACATAGCATTAATCTTGATGCTTATTTGAGAAAGGACGATGTTATTCCGTGGATTTTGCGTACTTTTGCAGGTATAATACACTTTTCTCATTAATAAGCACACAACAGTTTATGTATAGGTACATAGAAGCAAGCTACAAGCTTTTCGTTGATAATAGTGACGGACTCCAACTGGTTGAGAAAACCACAGAGGGTAATCCTGTGAAATTCTACACTGGCCTTGGAATGGCTCTCGACGCTTTCGAGAAAAATATCGCGCAATATGGAGATGGCGAAAGCTTCGAGTTCACGATTGGCAAGGACGATGCCTATGGCGATCGCCGCGACAACCTGGTCATTGACATAGCCAAGGACCATTTCATGAAAGACGGCGTGTTCGACTCGGCCAACGTGCATGATGATGCCATCATCCCGTTGGTCGATGAGGCTGGCAACCGTTTTGTTGGTCGCGTGGTAAGCGTGGGCGACGAGAACGTGCGTGTAGACCTCAACCATCCTTTGGCTGGCAAGGACATCACGTTCAGCGGCAAGATTCTCGTGAATCGCGAGGCCACTGAAGAAGAGATAGAGAAGCTGAAGGCGGCCAAACATTCTCATCATTGCTGTGGCGGACACTGCCACCATGATGGCAAAGGCGAGCACGAATGCTGCTGCGGTCACGACGGTGACAGCGAGCATGAATGCCATTGCCACAACTAATTATCGCTTTGCAGGGGCTGGTCTTGTGCCGGCCCACGAATGCTGGTCTTGTGCTGGCTTCACAAGACTTATTCGAATCTGTCCTCGTAAGAATCGTCTGCATCACCCAAGCACAGCAAGACGACAATTACTATCAAGGGTGTTCCTATCAG
>DJQL01000127.1:2979-3514 GCA_002437565.1 Prevotella sp. UBA6387 | reverse complement strand
TCGGTTGTGTTTATCTCGGCCGTATTATATCCTGTCAGCTTGAACCTTATTTTGAACCTGTGTGGCATGCCAGGCCTGGCTTCTGAGCGAAAATATGAATAGCCCCTGCCGTGCTCATAGGCGGTGATATTCACTTTCTTTGTCATTTCAGGGGCAATCTCAACTTCGGAAGAATAATCCTCATAGTCAAGAGCGTTCCCTTTCATGTCGAGATATGTGATACGGAAAGAGACATTGTGGATGTCCTCTTCTGTGTTGTTCTTCAATGCCAGTGCTCCCGTATCGTCAAGCCATCCTTGTTCGTATGAGACCATGGTTACAGCGTTGAGCGTGTCTCTCGACGTGGCCGACACGCTCAATGTCAGTGTCAGCATGAGCAGTAGCAAAATTTTCCTCATATTGTCTTTTATTAGATTTGAATATATGTAAATACCCCTTTGACCAAGGTCGTGGGGCTATGATAAACAAGAGAGAGGGCTTTACGCTAAGTAAAACCCTCTCTCTTGCATCTTGTAGTGACTCCGCTGGGATTCAA
>DJQL01000127.1:0-2854 GCA_002437565.1 Prevotella sp. UBA6387 | reverse complement strand
TCAGTTGAGCTACGGAGCCATATTTCTTTAAGCGTGTGCAAAGGTACTGCTAAAAATCGGAAGCTCCAAACGTTTTCGATTTTTTTTTACCAAAAGTGGCGAATTTCTTAAAACTTTCGTGATATTCGTATATTTCCTTTGTTTTTATGCAAAAACGCGATAGGCTGTACGTCATTTGCTTTGCCTCTTCCCCATCTTGATTAGCAGTAGTCCGATGCCGACCCACGCCAGTTCCCTGAGCCTCACGATGAGAGCCACGAAGATGCCAGCCGATGCAGACAGTCCGAGCGATGCCGACGACATGAGGAAGCCACCCTCGCGGCCGCCGAGTTGCAAGGGGATGAAGAACAACAGGTTGGCGAAAAGCGAAGTGAAGGCAAGGATGAGAATGCAGTCGAGATAACTTGGCGATGGCATGAGCACCAGCAAGATGAAATAGATTTCCAGTGCCGACGCCATGCGGCAGGCGAGTTCTAAAAGCACTGATGCCACGAAGAACACCCTGTTTTGTCGGTGCAGCGCGGCTATCTGGCTGTCGATGGTGTCGAGTTGTTGCCTATGCCTTTCCACGAAAGCCTCTGCCCAATGTCTCACGAAAGGTATGAAACGCAAGAAGGCCATTAGCCTGTTTGCCATGCCCTTGCGATAGCCCGACATGAAAAACATGATGCCGAGCACGCAAAACACTCCCGTGGCGGCGGCGAGTGGCCACAATGCCACGCCTACGTGGTGGATGGCGAATAGCAAGGCAAGGGAAAGCAACCAGAACCAGAAGTGGCTGAAGATGTGGGTCATGGCGTAGAGTATGACCGACGATGACGCGCGCTCCACGCCAACCTTGGGCGATAGTGCCATTATGCGGTATGGCTCACCGCCCATCAATCCACCAGGCGTGGCATAGTTGAGTGCGAATCCTGACACCGTGACCTTGTAAAGCCACGCGAAGGAAACTGACCTCTTGGTCTCTAAGGCAGTAGGGTTAGAGCCTCTCATCGAAGCCTGGCAAACGCCTTTGATGATGAGATACCAAGACGCGGTGTTGAGCGCGTAGAGGACAGCCCACAGCAGCATGACGGCAATGAACCAATAGCCTGCGTGCCTTAGACCTTGCCACACTTGCGCAAAGTCGAGCTGCGTCACCATCGCGGCGAGTACAATGGCCCCGAAAGCGAAAAATGCGTTTTGGTATTTCTTCTTCATATTAGCTTGTGTTTTTTTGCTGAAATTGTGCCGACTGGCAAAAAAAACAGGCGGCAGCAATGCTGTCGCCCGGGGCTTATTCTTGTGCCGGCTCGGTACTGCTGGTTGCCGTGGCGTCGGCATTGGTATTGGTATTGGGTTGGCTGTTCTCCTTTTGGTCTTTGTCGCCGTCCTTGCGGAATGAGTGCTTCTTGGGAATTGCGAAACGCACCTTCTCGCTGTCGTCCTTGCGCTCCTTATAGATTTTCTGCAATGGGTTGGCGTAAGGCGCGTCGAAGTCGTGTCGTGCCCTGAAACCGTCAATGGCGAGATATATTGCGTTGCGCATGGCCGTGGCGTCGGCCTTTCCTTGGCCAGCTATGTCGTAGCGTGGCGACATGTCGGGCGAGGTGCTGATGATGGGCAGGCCAGCGAGGTAGTGTACGTTTCCGTCGGGGTATAAAGCCTTCATCGGTGCGAGCCCTTGATCCCAGTACATTGACACCACGGCATCGAAAGCGGTGAAATCGCCGTCGCCAAAGAACTTCTCGCTTTGGTATGGGCCGAATACGCACACGCCAGCGTCTGCCAGCTTCTGTATCGCGGGCATCACCATTTCCTGTTCCTCCTTCTCGGGATGCGCGTCGGTGTCGTTGGGGTTTAGGGCCAGCACGGCTATGCGAGGGTTCTCTATCGAGAAGTCGCGGCGCAAGGTGGCGTATAGTTGTGCCACGGTGTTGATTATTCCCTCTTCGGTTATGGCTGCTGGCACGTTGCGCAGGGCGATGTCGCCAGTCATCGACGCCAATCTCATGTTCTCGCCCATGAGCACGTCGAGCCCCTTTTTCTCACTCGCGAGGCAAATCTCTATGAAGCGTTCGTTGCAAGGGAAGTCGTAGCCGTCCACGTGCATGTTGTTTTTGTCCACGGGTGCCATCACGAGCACGTCGAAGAGGCCGTCCTTGAAGTCGGTTATGGCACGGTCGATGCTCTTGATGGCTGCACGGCTCGCATCTTGCGAAGGCATGCCGAGATCCACCTTTATGTCGTCGTCGTAGGCGGTGAGGAGGTTCAGTCTGCCGTCCTTGGCCTCCGAAGCGTTTGAGATGATGCTGAAGGTGTTGCCGTCGAGCCCGAGAGCGTCGCAGTGGTACGATGCCACCTTGGGCGAGCCATAGATTATAGGCGTGCAAATGTCGAACATCGCCGTCGCCTTGAACGCCTTGAAGATAAGCTCATATCCAATGCCGTTTGTGTCACCGTTGGTCAGTGCCACGCGTATTTTTCTTTTCTCCATATTTCGTTTGTGTTTATTGTTTTTTCAGTTGTGTCTGTTTGCTTGTCGGGCTTCTGGTGCCTTGCCCTTTCGCGTAGCGTCTATCGAGTGCAGCACAGCCTCCATCTGCCTCATGGCGTCGCGCTTGCCCTTGCCTGGCGCGAAGACGAAGCCTTCCACCACAATGTCGCGACTGGTGTCATCTCCAGGCATCCGCACGTGGCGGCAAATGAAAGGCCCACCCATGTTGTCTCTTGTCATCTCCCAAAGGCCGCGCATCACCGTCCCGTCGTGGTTCATCGCCACCGTCTCTCTCACTGTGGCCATGTGCATTTGGTCGGTCTCGCCCTTGATGTTTCTTGCCAATGCGCTGTCGCGCTGTGCCACGGGGTCGCCCTG
>DJQL01000040.1 GCA_002437565.1 Prevotella sp. UBA6387 | reverse complement strand
TGGGGCGACTTCCCCGCCGCCTCGCTTGGCTTCCGCTTTTCTCAGTTGCTCCACGAGAAATGGCTCGACGATGCCAAGCTTCGACTCTCTTGGGGTAAGACTGGCAACCAGGGCATCGACAACAACGCCCATTATGGCCTGTACGTGACCGATTACGGCTTGGATCGCGTCACGTCGACCGCCTACGACATTTTCCTGCAAGGATCCGGCACGTTCCCCTCAGGCTATCGTGCCACGCAGACAGCCAACGATGACCTGAAATGGGAGACGACGACACAATACAACATAGGCCTCGACTACACCATGTTCAATGGTAGTCTGTACGGCACGGTGGATGCCTATATCAAGAACATCGACGACATGCTCATCAACCCGGCTTTTCTTGCCGTGATGGGCGAGGGCGGAAACCGCTGGTCAAACGGGCCCTCGCTTCGCGACTGGGGCATGGAGTTCACCGCTGGCTATCGCAAGACATTGCCTTGCGGCCTTGGCCTCGACCTGAATGGCAACCTCGACTTCTACCGCAACCGCGTCACGAGCCTACCTTCCTCGACAACGGGTTCTTACGCTCACACCGTGAAGCAAAACCTCGTGGAGGCGCGTAAGCCCTATGGCTCAATAGTGGGGTATGTCGCCGACGGTCTCTTCCAAAGCAAGGAGGAAGTGCTGGCTTCCGGACAGCCAAACGCGCGTGTGGGTGGCATCAAGTATGCCGACCTCGACGGCAACGGCATCATCAACGAGAAAGACCAGACCTGGATTTTCAACCCCGTGCCCGCCTTCTCTTACGGTCTCAACATCGACATCACGTTCAAGGGCTTTGACCTTGCAATGTTCTGGCAGGGTGTCGCCGGCGTGGACGTGTACAACAACCAGAAGTTCCAAACCGACTTCTGGAGCATCACCGACGCAGGCTCCAACAAGGGCAGCCGCTTGCTTGGCGCTTGGACAACGGCAAACACGAGTTCTACAATCCCTGCGCTTACCACCAACAATACCGCCGATGAGGGACGCACCTCTTCTTATTATGTGGAGAACGGCTCTTACCTCAAGCTCCGCACCTTGCAGCTTGGCTACAACTTGCCGGCCTCGCTGCTCAAGAAACTGCTGATGTCGAAGGCTCGTGTCTACGTGTCAGGCCAGAACCTGCTCACCATCAAGAGCAGTGGCCTCACTTGCTCCGACCCGGAGAACCCAAACTGGAACTATCCTTTGCCGACATCTGTGTCGTTTGGCTTGCAAATTGGTTTCTAAACAATCAAATACATTCATCATCCATTATGAAAACTTTTCATGTCAATATAAAGAGCATTGCAAAATCCGTGGTCGTGCTTTGCCTGTCTTCGCTGCCACTCGCCTCATGCGATGATTTCCTCGATTATAAACCCACTGCTGTCATCGATGAGGACAAGGCATATTCAGACCCTGAAGGCATGGTGACGAGTGCGTATGCCATGCTTGGCGACTGCTGGTACGCTTATCCGTTCAATCTTTGGCCTTATGGGGACCTCGCCTCGGACGATTGCCTGAAAGGTGGCTCCGGAACGACAGACACCGAATATCACTCCGTGGAGATATTCTCCACCTTAACCCCGACACTCGGACATCTCGACGAGCTTTGGTATCGCCTCTATTGCGCCATTTCGCGCTGCAACCGCGCCTTGCTCTCATTGGACAAGAACGGTGCCGACAAGTTGGGCGAGGCCACGACAAAGCAACGCGTTGCCGAGGTCAAGTTCTTGCGAGCGCACTTCTATTACAAGCTCTTCATGGTGTTCAACAAGATTCCTTGGATTGACGAGAATGTCTACAAGAACAACTTGCAGGAGCAAACTCGCAACGACGCACTGACACATGAGCAACTGTGGGACAAGATTATCGGCGACTTCGAGACGGCCTACAACGACCTGCCGGAGCAGCCCTCCGATGGTGGAGGCAGAGCCAACAAGGTGGCTGCGGCAGCCTATCTCGCGAAGTGCTATCTCCAGCGTGCGTGGGGCAATGGATATGAGGACAGCACGGGAGTGAAATTCATCAACAAGGATTACATGCAAAAGGTTGTAGATTACACCGACGTGGTTGTCAAGTCGAAATACGGCTATTTGGAAGACTACGGCGACATCTTCCTTCCAGACTACAACAACAGCAAGGAAAGTATCTTTGCCGTACAGACAAGCGACTATGCCGATGATCACACTACCTATGGGCGTGGCAACTGGTCGAACATGCTCAATGGCGCGTGGCAGATGTGGTCATGCGGATGGGACTTCCAGAAACCATCGCAAGATTTCGTCAACGCTTTCAAGACCGAAAACGGACTGCCTGAGTTTGGCGATTACGACAAAGCCAACGACCATCCTGTCAACGGCAAGCCTACGGCGCAAAAGTGGGACCCACGCTTGTTCCACACCGTGGGCATGCCTACATTCCCTTACAAGTATGAGAAACAATATACCCTGACCACGGCCAACTCGCGCACGCCAAACACCTATGGCTATTACACGACCTTGAAGTGTGTGCCGCAGCGCAGCAAGGGTGAGACCTACAATGGTTCTTGGCAGGCATTCGCCATGAACGACTACGTGATACGCTATACCGATGCCATGCTCGA
>DJQL01000020.1 GCA_002437565.1 Prevotella sp. UBA6387 | reverse complement strand
TTCCACGCCGCCTCGTTGGCCTTGAAGTCGGCCATGCCTATAGTGGGGTCGATGATGATCTTCTCTATCTTCTCCGGTGTCTCGCGAGCCACCTGCTCGATGTCCATGCCACCAGAGCGCGAGAGCATCATCATTGGGCATTTCGACTTGCGGTCCACGAGTATTGACACGTAATACTCGGCTGCTATGTCCACGGCCTCCGACACGAGCACCCTGTCCACGGTATAACCCTTTATCGTCATGCCGAGGATGGCGTTGGCCCTCTCGCGTATTTCCTCCTCGCTCGAGCCGAGCTTCACGCCGCCGGCCTTGCCGCGACCACCGGTGTGCACTTGCGCCTTCACCACGGCCTTGCCACCGCCCAAGGCGCGATATGCCTCAACCGCCTCGTCGGCAGTGCGGCAAAGGTAATGCCGGTCAACGGGCACGCCATACTTCTCGAAGAAGCCCTTGGCTTGATATTCGTGTACTTTCATGTATTTAAGTTTAAAGTTTAAACTATAATGTTTTTACCATTGATTTTCTCAAAGAAAGAGTCTAAAAAATCGGTCGGTGTTTGTACATTGTTTGCGAAATCCAAGAAATCTTTTACATTTCTTGTCACTACAACATCAACATCCTTTATCAATGCAGACTCATACTGCACTCCGTCTTCAAAATCTTTTCTTTCTTCTTCTAAGCATTTTCTTATAATAGCGGAATCTACTCTTGTTATTTCGCAGAGGGTTGAGAGCTCCCTCATAGATTTATAAAGTTCTTCATGGGAATAAGATTTTCGCAGCAAGAAAAAAGCATTAACAAATGTGATAGCCGAAACAAAAATAGTTATCTTGTTCTTATGGGCAAGATCAAATATTATAGCGGCAGGATAATAAAATTCTCCTCGCTTGTCATAGAAATCTATAACTATATTCGTATCTAAGAAAACATTCATTTGTATTTTTCCTCCATTGACGTCAATAATGATTTTTCAATATTGTTTGAAACTCTCTTGCGATTTTTAAGAGTCATATCTATTATTTCCTGGGACAATTGGTAGCTATCCCAAACATGGCATTGCGCTTTTTGCTTGTTAGCAACCGACTTGGCATTTGCAGACTCTAACAAACGTTCAGCGAGCCAACGCTCATTGCTTGCGGTCATTGACAAAGATTGGAGGAAGCTCCACAGTTTATTTATTGCTAAAGTTGTCATTTCTATATAATATTTGCGTATTGTTTGTTGTTGTTACTATTATCTCATGGCTTAAGTCGTTTATCATCCCCACAAAAGGTTAGACACGTGCTACATCATGGCAAAGTTAGACAAAAATAAGCAAAAACGTCGGTTTTTCTTTGGTTGTTTTACATAAAAAGATTAACTTTGCACCACATTTAGGAAATGAGCATCACGCTCAAGCGTTCCAAGGTGTAAATGATTGTCGTATGGTGTAATGGTAGCACAACAGGTTTTGGTTCTGTTTGTCGTGGTTCGAATCCGCGTACGACAACATAAGGAAAAGCCAACCGCTTAAAAATCAAGCGGTTGGTTTTTTGTTTTCATGTTTCCATATTGATTCGTGTGGGTGTCTTTCTTTCGCACATCTCGTTTCACACGAATTTCAAAGATGTCGGCATCGCCGATTACGCATACCGTCTTTCAACCGCCTTGCAGGGGCGGGTCTTGTGCCCGTCCACAACCAATGTGGATGCATCGACAAATCCAATGCGTCTGGCCATTCGGGTTGTGGACGGGCACAAGGCCCGCCCCTGCAAAGCGATTCAAAAATGCATATGGAGCTTATAGCGACAGGAGGTAGTCGATGAGTGTCACGGCCTTGTCTGCCGACATGAAGTCAAGGCCATGCTCCGAGGCAAATGCCTCAAGCTGCGCCTTCTGCTTCGGGAACTGCTTGTAGAAGCTCTTCAGGCGGCTGATGGCGTATTGCTTGCCGTCTTTCTCGAAATAATATGTGTTGGCGTTTTTCATCTTCCACACGTCGAGGTTACGGCCGTTGCCGTCGCGGTTGTAGTCGGAAGAGCCATTATACATGCCGCCATTGGCGAATCCGCCCATGCCGAAGTTGCCTTGCAGTTCTATCTTCTTGGCACCCACCTGCTGGGTCTGGCCGAAAGCTCCCACATAGCCCTCGTGAACCTTGTGTATGCGCCACAGTATGTCCACGGTGCCGTGCTTGAGCTTGCAACGCTCCACGAAGTCGCCCTTGCGGCCCACGAATGTGCGGTCGCCAAACTTTATGGTGTCTATCTCCTCAGGCGCGGTAAGCTCCATGAGGGTCTCGCCCTGCTTGAAATACATCTTGCCGTTGTTGGCGTCGTAGTTCATCAGGCTGGCGTTGACGGCTCCAGTCTTGAACTTTATGACCCCCTGGGCGAAATTGTCGAACAGGAAGATGCGCTCGCCTTGGGCCGACACCGACAGCACGGAGCAAAGGGCGAAGGCGACAAAAAGGAGAATTCTTTTCATGTTCATGTTGATTATATTGGTAATTGAAGTAAACATTGATGGAAAACAAAGGGGGAAGCGCATGGCACTCCCCCCATCATTATATATCAACTTATCTTGGAGGGCATCTCCAATTTAAGCCTTAGTTTCCTTGATAACCAGAACCCCACTGCGGAGCGTTCTTGTCAGGCCAAACGCGCTCCGTGTTCAGAGGAGCGTCGCCACCATTGTACTGGATGCCCTGGCTGTTCGTGCCAAGTGTCTTGAATCCTTCGTCCTCGTAAGCCTTCAATATGATGTTGCGCATGATATCGGTTTCGAGAGGCTCTGAGACCACGAAGCGACGTGGGATGGCTGAAAGGGCAATGTTTGGGAACTCGACAAACGGTATGAGCTTAGAGCCAACCTTAGGATAACCAGAACGGCGTGCCGTAACATACTGGTCGTCGCACTGCTCGCTGAAGTGCATCATCAGCTGGAGGTAAATTTTCTCAAGGTCTGCCGACTTGCTGCCTGTTAACTTCACGTTGTCGGTGCCAAGCATGGTGTCTATCTCGCCCTTCTTCAAGGCAATGGACTTCTCAAACTTGTCGTAAGAGTAGATGCCGGGATTTGCCTCATCGTAGTAGTAAGGAATCTTGTTGTCGTTGGCAAGCTCATCGTACTCCTCAACAGAGGCGCGCACGCCAGCGGTGTACCACTCTTGATAGGTCTTGCCACCCAAGGCACTACCCTTGAGGCAAGCAAGCTCTGCTAAGTAGAGGTTGATTTCGCCTGAGGTGACATACATCGAGTAGAGAGGATGTGGGTCTGTGTCTTGAAGCACGTGCATGTTCACCGAACCATCAGCGTTGACTGTCATGGCTGTCGGCAGGCTGAAGCTCATGCGGCCTCGGCGCATCTCATTCTGGTAATAGCTGAACGGGGTATAATCCTTCACGGCATCGCCCTTCTTTATCTCGTAGCGCAAGCCTGGGTTGAAGTACTCCTCGTAGAACTCCTTGCTTATGGTTCCGTTGGCGAACTGCGACTTAGCGTCGTAGACAACAGGCAGAGCCGTGTAGCGAACCCAAGGCTCACCCATGCCACCCCACTTCTCGAAGTTGCCGTCCTTGTCGCGAATGACATTAGCCTTCACCGCGCTTGGCAGGTCGTCGTAACGACCGTTGTCGATGAAGCTCTGCACAACAGAAGAGTTGAAGCTGTTCTTGGTGTAGATGAAACGCACGCGTGGATCCTTGGAGTCAAGCATGAACTTCATCACGTTGCCAGAAGCCGATACGCTTGCCAGTCCGTTACCTGTGCCGTAAACATAATCGCTGTTGCCCGAAGAGTAGTCTGTGGCCTTGGCGAAGAGGAAATCGTCGTCGGTGCTCGTGATGAGACCAGCACTGTTGCCAACGGCCTCTTCCGCGATTTGCATTGCCTTCGCCTTGTCGTTGTTGTAGAGACGCACGGCAATCTTCAGCTTCAAGGAGTTGGCGAGCTTTGCCCACTTAGTCCAGTCGCAACCATAGGCGGCATCCTGCACAGGGTTACCTGCCAGCCCGTCGGCCTGAAGCATTGTGATGTAGTTGTTCAGCTCATCTATCCACAGGTTGTAGAGCTCCTCAACCGACTCATATTTAGGCGTGAGGATTTTCTGGTCGTCGTAGTGACAAGCCTCTGTGTAAGGAATGGAGCCGTACATGTCGGTGTCGAAGATACCGAGGTAGATGGTCAAAATACCTGTGGCGGCGAGGTAACCATTGTTCTCTACCTCACCGGTGTTGTTGATGTATTCTTGTATCTTGTTGCGGTATTTAAGAGTGGCAATGTACTGACCACCTTGACCACCGTTTTCATTCATACCTGTATATTCGTCGGTGTAACTTCCACCCCTCATCTGACTCCAACTTGTGAAGTAGCCAACGTTATAGAACCAAACGAGGTAGTCGTTGGGCTGGAACTCGTTTATGGCGGCCGTCAACATACCCTCCGGCATTGTCTTTGTTATATTGGCAGGGTCGGTGTTTATGTCCTTCAAGTCGTCGGCACAGCCTACGAGCGAGAGGGCAGCCAAACCCGCAAAGAACATCGAAAATATTTTTTTCATTTCCTTGTTTTTTATTAGTTAAAAACTTTTCACCACGTCTTACTTTCCGAAAGTAGCTCTGAGAGTAATGGTGAAGCTTGAAGTCACACCAGAGAACTGGCGGATACGGAACTCACCAGTGGTGGTACCTGCCACGGCCTCAGGGTTTTCCTTGTTTGGCATGGTGTTGAGCAAGTAGCCAAGATTGTGACCGGCGGCCGTGATGCTGAGGTTGTGCACGCCAATCTTGTTGGCAACCTTGTTGTCGAACATATAAGACAGCGAGAGGTCGCGGAAAGCGATGTAGTTCAATGTCTTGAACCAGTTGTCATTGATGGTGAAGTAGCTCCAGCAGTTGTTCCAATAGTGCCATGCGCCAGCGTGCATATAGTCGACCACACCCTTGTCGAAGAGTTCCTTGTAGGTCTCACCCGATGAGTAAGCACCGCTGCCAACAGTATAAGTCTTGCCGTCAGGAGTATTGATCTTCGTGCCAGCGAGAATGATTCCGTCTGGAAGAACACCATCATCGTAGGTCTCGCCATCCCACTTTGAGACGTACTCTATACCACCATTCTTCACGCCACGACCCTTGAGCGAAGTCTTGGTATAACCATAAGCGGTACCGTAAAGAGAGTTGTAGGAAGCTACCTTGCCACCGAAGCGCATGTCGAAGCTTGCGGAGAGTGTGAAGTTCTTCCAACGCAATGTCGTGTTGATACCACCGAGGAAGTCAGGAACCATGTTGCCAACTTTCTGGACCTCACCTGAACGCTGGTACAAGGCAGAACGATATCCGTTGCTGTATTGAAGGACCTTCATGCCAGAAGTCTTATCGACCTTAGGCATGGCATCAGACATCAGCATACCATATGTGCCACCAACCTGTGCCACGGAACCGATGCGGTAGTTACCATAGGCAGGATCACCATTCAGCAGGATGTAGTCGGCGCAGAGAGGAGACAGCTCCACAATCTTAGAGTTGTTCTTCGACCATGTGAAGTTCAAGTCCCACTGCCAGTTCTTTGTCTGGATAGGAGTGGTGTTGAGGGCTACCTCGAAACCAGAGTTCTGGATGTCGCCGGCGTTGATGAGCGCGCTGCTGTAACCAGAAGCCGAAGGTATGGACACCGTCATGATCTGGTCGGTGGTGTTCTCCTTATAGAACGTGAAGTCGAGACCTACGCGGTTGTTGAACATGCGGAAGTCGGTACCGATTTCCCACGACTTCTTGCGCTCTGGCTTCAGGCTCTGGCTGTAAGTCGTGCTTGGGAGCACAGTGGAGAATGCCTTACCGTTGTTGTTGGTATAGCTCTGGAGCGAGTAAGCCGAGTTGATGTAGTACGGGTCGCAGTCGTTACCCACCTGGGCGTAAGAGGCGCGGACCTTCCAGAAGCTGATGACCTTTGGCAACTTGAACGAGTTGGAGATGAGCCAAGACGCGTTCACCGAAGGATAGAAGTAGCTGAACGTGCCGTGTCCGTCGGAATAGATAAGGGCCGAGGACCAGTCGTTACGTCCGGTCACGTCGAGGTAGACCTGGTCGCGCCAGCTTGCGCCAGCCTGGAACGCCACTGAGTGCATGATCTTCGTGCCAGAAATGCCGGCGCTTGCCTTGTAACCCTCAGAACCGTTGGCAAGGAAGAACTGGTTGGGAACGATGAAGTCTCCTTTGGTCTCAGCCGACATGGATGATGTGCGGCCATTGTAAAGCTCATAGCGCAGGAAGCCGTTGACGTGCCAGTCCTCATTGATCTGCTTGTCGACCATGAGGTTGGTATTGAAGTTGATTTGCTCCTTGCGGCTCTGTGATGTGGAATAGCTGCCACCCTTGTTGTAATAGCCTGAACCTGGGTACTTGCCCTCGGTCTGCACCATATAATAGTTGTAGTTACCCTCTGTTATCCATTTGAGCCAAGGAGTAAACTGCCATGTGAGCTTGAGGTCTGGACGGAACACAGTCTCTTTCTGGTAGTACTCGTTCTCCCAGATGTTCCACCAAACGTCACGGCCTATTACAAAGCCCCACTCGTCGCCGTATGAGGTCTGTGCCAAACCACCATGGCTGCCCTTGTACTTGTCGCGATAATACTTGGCGTCGTACATGCGGTCCCATGTGCCATTGGCGAAATTCTCACCGATGTTAGGCTGGGCGTTGCGTGGCTTAGAGTTCGCGAAGGTCATGCTCGCTTCCAGCTCGATCTTGTCGGTCAGCTTGTGCGAAGCCTTGGACATCACGCTAAGGCGACGGAAGTCGTTGTTTGGCAACGTACCGTTGTTGTAGCGATAAGAAAGAGACGTGTAGAACGAAGTGCGCTCGTTGCCACCAGAAACAGAGACGTTGGTGTTGGTTGAGAAACCTGTGCCGTAAGCGTCCTTGAAGTTGTTCTCGTATGGCTTAGCGTCATAGAGTTTTCCATCGTACATCTCTATTTTCCCGTCCTTGGCGTGCTGGCGGATATACTCAAACGACGGTCCCCATGCCGAACCGGTTTCTTTGTAAGTAGAAAGTGTCTTGTAAGACAGGTAACCGTCCTCGTTGGTCCAATATAGATCGTTCACGTTGAACGGGTTGGTTGGCGATGAGCAATACCAGAACGACTCGGCGTACTCGTTTTGCAGCTGTGGCTGGCTTGTCACCTTGTCGAAGCCGAAGGTCTGAGTCAACTGCACCTGAGTCTTCTTCTGGCCCTTGCCGCTCTTGGTCGTGATGACCACGGCACCGTTAAGACCACGTGAGCCGTAAAGCGCGGTAGCGGCAGCACCTTTCAGCACAGATACCGTCTCGAAGTCGTCGGGGTTGAGATTCTTCAACTCGTTACCGTAGTTCTGAGCACCAGAAGCCCAGTCGGCGTCGTTCTCCACGACACTGTTGTCGAGGATCACGCCATCTATAACGTAGATAGGCTGGTTATTCTTGTTGAGGGTAGAGGCACCACGGATAAGGATCTTTGAGGCACCGAACATACCACCGTCGGAAGCGTTGATTTCCACGCCGGCCACCTTGCCCTGCAATGCCTGCACGGGGTTGATGAGGTTGGCGTTGAGGTCAGAGCCCTTGAGCTCTGTCATGGCGTAACCTAAGGCCTTGGCGTCGCGCTTCATGCCGAGGGCGGTCACCACCACCTCGTCGAGGGCCTTGGAATCGTCCTTGAGCGTCACCTTGAGGTCGGCGCCATTGTACACGACCTCCACCGGGGTCATGCCGAGGTAAGACACGCGGATGGCCTCGCCTTTCTTGACGTTCTTGAGCGTGAAGTTACCGTCGATGTCGGTAACCGTGCCCACTCCTGTCTTGCCTTTCACCAACACGGTTGCGCCAACCACTGGCTCACCTGTGGCGTCGACAACGACACCTTTGCATTGCGCGTCTTGTTTCACGTCTTGGGCCTCGTTGACAGAGGTCACCGTGCCAGCATAAGCCGTGTTACCCCCCCCAATGGCCATTGAAGTGAGTGCGAGCAGCATGCCGACTGTTTGTACTCGTTTTGACATAGACTAAAAAATTAAATGTATAATAAACGTATTTCTATTTACCATCATTAACATCAAAAGGCGTAGTCTGTAAAAGATATTAAAAGATGATTGCAAAATTATATAAAATGTTTGATTTACTGACATCAATCAATTGTTTTTTGCAGAAAAACGTCGCAGTATGGTTATGGACACATCCATCCGCCTGCTTGAAGGCTTAAATTGGGACATCCGCAACCTTGGCGGCTTGAAACGCGACAAATGCCAGTTGACGAACCTTCAGGTGTTCCAAATATCGTTACTGCTTCCGTTCTCTGCAATAAAGGACTTCTCGCAGCAACAAGATGCCTTTCGATTACTTGCTGGTAGACTCTACAAACTGCTAAATCGCGTGCAAAATATGACATTTCCTTGATAAAGGCTGACGATTATAGAAAAAGAATGCCTACATTTGCAAACTAAAATATTCTTTATGGAAGAAAGCGAATACATGATGGAAGGACGCAAGGCGAACGCGAAAACGACGGAAGACCTTGGCATCCAACAGACACAATCCCAAAAATGACCAGACTGCCCGTTAAAGACATAGACAGCCTGTAAAACCCCACGCACACATTAATTATAATATCGCACGACAACAATATCATAAAAAAAATAATGGAAAGACCTACCCTTACCAACAAGCAGTATCTACTGCCATTCATCCTCGTCACCACCCTCTTCTTCCTGTGGGGCTTCGCCCGCGCCATCCTCGACGTGCTCAACAAGCACTTCCAGAACGCGCTCGACATATCCATGTCGCAGTCGGCACTCATCCAGGTCACCACTTATCTCGGCTATTTCATCACGGCCATTCCTGCCGGCTGGTTCATCAACCGCCACGGCTATCGCACAGGCGTCATCTTCGGCCTCATGCTCTTCGGCGTGGGCTCATTGCTCTTCATACCCGGTGCCGAGGCCGGCACGTTCTACGCCTACCTTGGCGCGCTCTTCATCATAGGATGCGGACTGGTATTTCTTGAGACATCCGCCAACCCCTATGTCACCGAACTCGGCAATCCTGTAACCGCCACGAGCCGCCTCAACTTCTCGCAGTCGTTCAACGGACTTGGCTCACTCGCCGCAACGTTCATCGTGGGGCAATTTCTCTTCACCGGAACCAGCGAGCGCGGCAAGGTGGTGCTGCCCTACGCCATACTCGGCATCATAGTGCTCATAATAGCCGTGGTATTCTCGTGCGTCAGGCTGCCGGAGATAAGCCACAAGGCCACCACGGAAGACCACGAGCAAGGCACGCGCATCGTGAAGCTCTTCCGCCATCACCCCATGTTCGTCTTCGGACTTTTCTCGCTCCTTGCCTACGAGGTGGCGGAGATAAGCATCAACAGCTATTTCATCAACTTCGTGACAGACAAGGGATGGATGAGCGACAACACGGCCTCCATAGTGCTCACGGCGGCCTTGGCGTTTTTCATGCTCGGGCGATTCGGCGGCAGCTGGATCATGCGGACAGTGAAAGCCGAGACCATGCTCCTCGTGTGCGCCACGGGAAGCGTGATAAGCATCGGACTCGTGCTCTGCAACCTCGGCAAGCTGTCCATGATAGCCTTGGTCTGCAACTACGTCTTCGAGGCGATAATGTTCCCGACCATCTTCTCGCTCTCGCTACGAGGGCTGGGCAACCTGACAAAGAGCGCGTCGTCGCTGCTGATGATGACACCGATAGGCGGATGTGGATTCCTGCTGATGAGCCTCATAGCCGAATCCACGCAGATGATGTCGCTGCCGTTTGTCATACCTTTCCTCTGCTACTTCCTCGTGTTGCTCTTCGCCCTCGAACTCGCACGCAAGGGCAAAGGCCATGACCCCGTGCTTACGCTTTAAGTGGGCGAACCTCCAACTTGCAAGTTTTGCAAAACCGATGTTGCAAAACCACGAAGCAATGGCAACGCAAGATACCGTATTATTCTTTTTTAATATTCAAAAACATAAAATAATCATCAAGAATGTTGGAAAAGGAAATATATGTGCTAAATTTGCAAACGCAAGAGAGAGGTAGCACCTCTCTATGGATAAGGATTATAAAAGGAAAACAATTATCTTTTAAACATTTAATAAAATGGTTAACTACAAAGATTTGGGTCTCGTAAACACACGCGAGATGTTCAAGCGCGCCGTAACAGGCGGTTATGCTATTCCAGCATTCAACTTCAACAACCTTGAGCAGCTTCAGGCTATCATCACGGCCAGCTCTACACTCAAGAGCCCGGTCATCCTTCAGGTTTCAAAGGGCGCACGCGCATACGCTAACCCTATCCTGCTCCGCTATATGGCACAGGGTGCCGTGGAGTTTGCCAAGAGCCTTGGCTGCAACCATCCTGAGATTGCGTTGCACCTCGACCACGGAGACACATTCGAGCTTGTCAAGGATTGCGTAGACCTTGGCTTCTCAAGCGTCATGATCGATGGTTCAAGCAAGCCTTACGAGGAGAACATCGAGCTGACACGCAAGTGCGTGGAGTATGCCCACAAGTATGATGTCACTGTCGAGGCTGAGCTCGGCGTGCTCGCTGGCGTTGAGGACGAGGTGGCTTCTGAGGAAAGCCACTACACAAAGCCTGAGGAGGTCATCGACTTCTCTCAGCGTTCTGGTTGCGACAGCCTCGCCATCTCTATCGGCACAAGCCACGGTGCTTACAAGTTCAAGCCCGAGCAGTGCACACGCGACCCGAAGACTGGCCGCCTGGTTCCTCCTCCATTGGCATTCGACGTGCTGGCTGAGATCGAGAAGAAGCTCCCTGGCTTCCCAATCGTGCTCCACGGATCATCTTCTGTACCACAGAAGTATGTGGACATCATCAACAAGTTTGGTGGCAAGCTCCCAGATGCAGTAGGCATACCAGAGGATCAGCTCCGCAGGGCTTCAAAGAGCGCAGTCTGCAAGATCAACATCGACTCAGACTCTCGCCTGGCTTACACCGCAGGTGTGCGTGAGACTCTTGCTAACCATCCTGACTACTTCGATCCTCGCCAGTATGGCAAGGTGGCTCGCAACTACATGATCGAAATGTACGAGGAGAAGATCAAGGATGTTCTCGGTTCAGAGAACAAGCTCGCTAACTGCGACTAATCAACCTTTTCGTCTCCACTCGTGGAGATAAAGGCTAAATCAATATAAAGGCGCGTGAAGACAAAATGTCTTCCGCGCCTTTTTCTATGTCAACCCGAGGGAAATGGTGGCGAAAACGCTTCCAATGAGCCCATGGAAAGTGGACGACAGCACTCGAAAACATTCAAAAAAACACGGATTTTTTCGTCACGCTGAAACGGCATCGCCTTTACGCTTGAATCGCGTCGCGATTCAAGCGTAAAGGCAACGCGATTCAAGCGTAAGGCCGACACGATTCAAGCGTAAAGCCGGAGGGCACGAAAACAGCCACAATAACTTATAGTTACATTCACAAGACACCATTTGCCAACAGCTATATTACCTTAAAACTTCGCAACTTCTTTCCTATTATTTCGAAAGCGTTTTTCTTAATATTTGTTTCAGTAAAGCGTAATATTGTTAACGTATGTTACCTCCCCCCGAAATTTGCGTTAACTTTTGATAATATTAATTTTTCTTGCTATATTTGCGCTTACAAAACTAAAAACAAAACAAGACCAAACAATCAAGGAAAAATGTTTCATCACGAAGGAAAACATAAGAGGAGGAGACTCTCTCATCATCAAAATTCACAAACTAATCCCTATTAATTAATGGACAAGAAACTATCTCAACTCCACCATGCCTTAAGACGAATGGGCATGATGATGGCTATGATGCTCTTTGCCGTGATGGTCTACGCGCAGGGCATCAAGGTAACAGGTACCGTCACCGACTCTTCGGGCGAGCCCATCGTCGGAGCCTCCGTCGTGGTGGTCGGCACAAAGGGTGGCACCGTGACCGACATCGACGGCAAATACTCATTGCAGGCATCGCCACAGGCAACCCTTCGCGTGTCATATCTCGGATTCAAGAACGAGGAGGTGAAGGTGGGCAGCCGCAGGGTTATAAACGTGCAAATGAAATCGGCCGACACCGAGCTCAACGAGATCGTGGTGGTGGGCTACGGCACCCAGAAGAAAGTCAACGTCACTGGCGCCGTGTCGATGGTTGGCTCCGAGGTGCTCGAAGACCGCCCGGTGACTAATGTCACCCAGGCATTGCAAGGCGCCGTGCCAGGCCTGAACTTCACCGCCAACACCAACGGCGGCATGCTCAACAACTCGATGGCCATTACCATCCGCGGCACTGGCTCTATCGGCAACGGCTCTACCGACTCGCCTCTCATCCTCATCGATGGCATCGAGGGCGACATCAATAGCCTTAACCCCAACGACATAGAGAGTGTCTCCGTGCTGAAAGACGCGGCCTCAGCCTCCATCTACGGCACGCGCGCAGCCTTCGGCGTGATTCTCGTCACGACGAAGAGCGGCAAGGCTGGCAAGGTGAGGGTCAACTACAGCGGCGACGTGCGCTTCTCCACCGCCACGCAGCTGCCAGACATGGTTAACTCGCTCGACTTCGCCAACTACTGGAACGTGGCAAGCAACAACTCCGGCTCAGGCGACCAATTCAACAGCGAGGCCATTGAGCGCATAAAGAACTACATGAACGGTGTCTACAACGACCCGTCGCAATCGGAATATTACGGCGTGATAGCAGGCTCCAACAACCGTTGGGGCATCTACGGCTCTTCTTTCGCCAACACCGACTGGTTCAAGGAGTTCTATAAGAGCAACGTGCCTTCCACGCAGCACAACCTCTCGATGTCGGGCGGCAACGACAAGGTGAGCTGGATGCTGAGCGCGGGCTACCTGATGAACAACGGCCTCATCCGTCACGGACACGACGAGCTCGACCGCTACACCATGAACGGCAAGATCAGCGCGCAACTCGCGTCGTGGGCCAAGGTGGAATACTCCACGAAGTTCATGCGCTCCGACTATGAGAGGCCACAATACCTCTCAGGCTTGTTCTTCCACAACATAGCGCGCCGTTGGCCGACCTGCCCGACCGTTGACCCCAACGGCCACTGGATAGACGGCATGGAGATTGCCGAGCTTGAAGACGGCGGCACGACAAACCAGCGCACCAACCAGTTCACGCAGCAGCTCAACTTCACCTTCACGCCAATAAAGGGCTGGAACATCCACATCGATGGCGCCATGCGCAACAACTTCTACAAGTCGAAGACCGACATGTTCCCCGTGTACTCTTATTATGCCGACGGCACGCGCTGGCAGCGCGACTCGGGCTACGGCACGGTGGCGAGCGTGAGCGACTACCGCTCGGAGGCAGACTACTTCGCCTTCAACGGATATACCGACTACACGCGCAGCATAGGCTCGCACAACCTCAAGGGAATGCTCGGCGTAAACTTCGAGAAGTATGGCACCAACAACGTGAGCGCGTCGGGCACAGACCTGATAACCAACGACTTCCCTTATCTCAGCCTCACGCAGAAGAACCCACGCGTGAGCGACGCCTACTGGCACCGCGCCACGGCCGGCTACTTCGCGCGCATCAACTACGACTACGACAGCAAGTACCTCATGGAGTTCAACCTCCGCTACGACGGCTCGTCGCGCTTCACCAACGACAACCGCTGGGCATGGTTCCCGTCGGTGTCGGCAGGTTGGAACATAGCGCGCGAAGGCTTCTTCAAGCCTCTCTCGTCTACCATACAGACGCTGAAGTTGCGCGCCTCTTGGGGCCAACTCGGCAACACGAGCTCAAATTACAACTCGTTCTGGGCGTGGTACCCATTCTACCAACAGCAAGGCGTAGGCTCACAGAGCAGCACATGGCTCATCAACGGCTCACGCCAGAACACGGCCTCGCTGCCTGGCATCGTGAACAGCACCATGACATGGGAAACCGTTGAGACATGGGACGTGGGTCTCGACTTCGCCCTGCTCAACAACCGCCTGACAGGCTCTTTCGACTGGTACAGCCGCACCACGAAGGACATGATAGGCCCGGCACCGGTGCTCGGCTCAGTGCTCGGCACCGACGCCCCTCGCACGAACAACTGCGACATGCGCTCCACGGGTTGGGAGTTTGAGATACAATGGCGCGACCAGATTGGCGACTTCAAGTATGGCGCGAAGTTCAACGTTGCCGACGCCACGTCAAAGATCCTCTCCTACCCCTACGAGGGTGACTTCGACAACCAGAGCATAAACAGCTACTACAACGGCAAGAAGCTCGGCGAGATCTGGGGCTATGAGACAGAGGGCATAGCCAACAGCGACGAGGAGATGAACTCATGGCTTGAGAACAACAAGCCAAACTGGGGCAGCAACTGGCAAGCCGGCGACATCATGTACAAGGACCTCAACGGCGACAAAAAGGTGACTTCTGGCGCGAGCACGCTCAAAGACCACGGAGACCTGAAGCGCATAGGCAACAGCACACCGCGCTTCAACTTCGGCTTGAACCTCAACGCAGAGTGGAAGGGCATCGACTTCTCCATATTCTTCCAAGGCGTGATGAAGCGCGACTACTGGGTCAGCGGACCGTATTTCTGGGGCGCGAGCGGCGGCCTTTGGCAGAGCTGCTGCTTCGAGGAGCACCTCGACTACTGGAGCGAGGACAACAAGGATGCCTACTACCCAAGACCCTACTTTGGCAACACCAAGAACCAGCAGACCCAGACACGCTACCTGCAGAACGCGGCATACGTGCGCTGCAAGAACATCCAGGTCGGCTACACCCTCCCGCGGAGCTTGACAGAGAAAGCCGGCATGAGCCGCGTGCGCGCCTACTTCTCTTGCGACAACTTGTTCACCCTGACAGGTCTCTCCAGCGTGTTCGACCCAGAGGCCATGGATGGCTCGTGGGGAAACGGCAAGCTGTATCCACTGCAGCGCACATGGGCCATCGGCATGAACATCACTTTCTAAAGTTATCACCTACTAAAACACAGAAAACATGAATCTCAACAACATAAAGAAAATGCTCTTGGGAGCGGCTGTCACCACGGCTGCCTTGGGCATGACCTCCTGCAACGACTTGCTCGACCTGAAACCTATCAGCCAGATCACGCCAGGAGCATACTACCAGAACGCCGACCAGCTGGCCGCCTACCTGAACAATTACTACGACACCTACCTGACCACGCCTTTCTCCGGTTCGATGAGCCACTCGTGGGGAGGATTCAACGAGGGCAAGGCAAAGTCGGACGGCAACACCGACATCTACTGCTCGGGCGGCGGCAGCACACAGCTCTTCGCCAACGACCATTGGGAGGTGGCTTCCGGCAAGGTGCTCCAAGGCAGCTACGGCGGCGTGCGCGTATACAACTTCTTCATCAACAAGGTGCTGGAGCAGATAGAGAACGGGACGCTGACAGAGACAGAGGAGGTGAAAAACTATCTCGGAGAGGCTTACTTCTTCCGCGCCCTGAACTATTACAACATGCTGGCCTACTACGGCGACCTGCCTGTCGTGACAGAAGTGCTTGCCGATGAGAATGACGCCATAGTAGAGAGCTCAAAGCGCACACCACGCAACGAGGTGGCACGCTTCATACTCAGCGACCTCGACAAGGCCATCGAGATGTGCTACCCACGCGCCACGTTCAACGGACAGCGCGTGAACCGCGAGGCCGCGTTGCTCATGAAGTCGCGCGTGGCCCTGTTTGAGGGAACGTTCGAGAAATATCACCGCGGCTCAGGCCGCGTACCTGGCGACGCCAACTGGCCAGGCGCGAAGATGTCGTACAACCAGGGCAAGACATTCGACCAGGAAGGAGAGGTGAGGTTCTTCCTACAGCAGGCCATGGATGCGGCCAAGCAAGTGGGCGACCAGGCCGCGCTCATAGAGAACAACCACAAGATAGACCCAGTGTATGGCGACAAGGACGCTTGGAACCCATACTTCAACCTCTTCAGCGAGCCGTCGCTCGCCAACGTGCCAGAGGCCATCATGTGGAAGGAATACGACAAGGATCTCGGCTACGTGCACGGTGTCGGACACTACACGTTGTGCGGCGCCAACGCTGGTTTCACACGCTCGTTCATCCAGACGTTCCTCATGAAGAACGGCCTGCCAATCTACGCACAGGGAAGCGGCTACCATGGCGACGTGACCATCGACGACACAAAGGAAAACCGCGACGAGCGCCTGCAGCTGTTCGTATGGGGCGAGAGTACGCCCACATACACCGACCCGACCATAGCCGGCGTCACGGAGGGAGAGCCACTGCCGGTTTACCTCAGCCCTACCGAGACAAACTCGAAGCACATCACCGACGACGACGCATCAATACGATGCATCACTGGTTACCAGCAGCGTAAATACTACACATACGACGCGGAGCAGACACGCTACTCAGAGTTGTCCACGACCAACGCCTGCCCGCTCATGCGCTCATCGGAAGCCCTCCTCAACTACATGGAGGCAGAGTATGAGCTCAATGGTCGGCTCGACGCTACCGCACAACAATACTGGCGCGAGCTTCGTGCCCGCGCGGGCGTCGACACCGACTTCCAGAAGACAATCGACGCGACCGACCTGTCGAAGGAGATGGACTTCGGGCGCTATTCAGGCACGCAACTGGTCGACAAGACTCTGTACAACATCCGCCGCGAGCGCGTCACGGAACTCTTCTCCGAGGGACTGCGCTTCGCCGACCTCATACGCTGGCGCGCCTTCGACAACATGCTCACCACAAAGTGGGTGCCAGAGGGATGCAACTTCTGGGACAACATGTACAAGTTCTACGACCCGAATATCAGGTGCCATGGAGAGAACGACGCCGTGGTGTCGTCAAGGGAACTCGGCAAGTATCTCCG
>DJQL01000111.1:7861-10336 GCA_002437565.1 Prevotella sp. UBA6387 | reverse complement strand
CATCAAGAAACCAATTTGTGAAAGCCGACAACGGAAACATCACGGTCGAGCCACTTGGCGAGAACGTTGAGCCTAAGTTCTCACGCATCAAGACGTTCAGTCTCATCTTCCCCATCATGTACAGTTACCAACAAAAGGACTGGGGCTTTTCCTTCGGACCTGTCATAAACTGCACCTCCCACTCCACCATCAAAACGCGCTACAAGGCCAATGGCGAGAAGCACAAGATCAAATACAAGGACTTGCACCCCAACACGATGACCGTGGACCTTATGGGAACCATCATCACGCCGTGGATAAACTTCTACATCAAGTATAATCCCTGCGACATCCTCGACACGGAATACGGCCCAAAGTTCCACAGCCTGTCTATTGGCTTCATGATATAAAAGACTATCTTCGCGAGAAAGCGTCTTGAAAAACAAACGCATTTTCTTGCCAGTTCCTGTAGTTTTCTGGCAAGGTGGTGCGTCTAATGTGCGTAAATAATCTTAGAATAGATGAAAACAAACAGTAAACATCAAGACGAACGGCAATTTGCCCGACTCGTCAACGAACAGAAAAGCACCATCTACACCGTGTGCTATATGTTCTCCAACGACGAGGATGAGGTTGCCGACCTTTTCGAGGAGGTGCTTATCAATCTCTGGAAAGGCTTTTCCTCTTTCGAGGGGCGCAGCGACCTCCGCACATGGGTCTACCGATTAAGCCTGAACACCTGCATCTCCGCCGACCGCAAGAAGCGTAAGAAGAAGACCATTCCCCTGAGCATGGACATCAACCTCTTCGAGGACGACGACTCCGACACCCGCCAGGTGCAGATGTTACGAAGACGCATCATGCGGCTCGCCCCTTTCGACCGCGCCATCGTGCTGCTATGGCTCGAGAACATGAGCTACGAGGAGATTGGGCAAGTGGTGGGCATCACTGCCAAAAACGTGAGCGTGCGCCTATACCGTATCAAGGAACAACTAAAAAAACTACAGTAAATCATGAATACACAAGACAACAACCAACTGGAGGAGATGCGCTCGCAAATGGCCATTCTCCAAGACAAGCTCAACAAGGAGAGCATCGTCAATGAGCGACTGCTGCGTGAATCGATGAAGCACCGCTACTCAAGCATCAACAATTACCTGAAGCTGCAATTGTGGCTATTGCCACTTATCTTCATTGGCTTCACGCTGTTCGTATTGGCCTACGACCTATCGTGGTACCCTACGATATTCCTATTCATGGCAAGCACCTATGCCGTCATTTTCGACACCAAGGTGAACAAGTTGAAAAAGGACGCTTTCACTTCCGACAACCTCATTGCCACCGCCTTGCGCCTGCAACGCGCCAAGAAGCTGAGCTTTTACGAGATGTGGATCAACATGCCACTTCTGCTGGTGTGGTTCATCTGGTTCATGGTCGACTTCCTGCAACACTTAACCCACGGCAATTTTTCCTCGCTGCCTTCTGAGGCAATAGGCGGCATCATAGGCGGATTGATTGGCGCGGCTTGCGGTTTCATCTATGACTTTAAATTATATAACAAACAGCAGAAGACACGCCAGCAAATCATCGACCAGATTCACGAGCTGAAAGGCGAGGAATAGCCTCGCTCACTGGCCAACACGCGTGCCAGGCATACCGCAAAGTATGGCCTCGGCACGTTTTTTTTGTTCAGCCGATGGTATCGGCACGTCGGCCAAGGTATATTTCAGTCCGAGTTGTTCCCACTTGTATACTCCAAGCGTGTGGTAAGGCAGCACCTCTACGCGCTTCACATTGTCCAGCGAGTCGATGAATGATCGCATACGGCGCAGATGATTTTCATCGTCGGTGATGCCCGGCACGAGGACGTGGCGAATCCACACCGGCACGCCAAGTTCTGACAGGCAGCGCGCGCAATCGAGTATATTCTCGTTGCCGTGACCGGTAAGCCACTTGTGTCTTTGGCTATCGAGATGTTTCAAGTCGAGCAGCACAGTATCGGTGGCCTTCATCAGTCTCACGAACTTTCCGAAGAAAGGCTCCGTCCGCGAGAACGGCTGCGCCGCAGTGTCAAGACAGGTGCTTATGCCTCGCCGATGGGCTTCCTCAAAGAGAGCTATCAAGCCGTCTATCTGCAACAATGCCTCGCCTCCGCTCACGGTGATGCCGCCTTCCTCGCCCCAATAGGCACGGTAGCGCTCGGCCTTGTCAAGAAGTTCGTCCACAGTCATTGGCTCATCTTTTCCAGTAGCCAGTCTCCATGTGTCAGGGTTGTGGCAGTAGCGACACCGCATGAGGCATCCTTTCAAGAATATGACAAAGCGAATCCCCGGCCCGTCGACCGAGCCGAAGGATTCTATCGAGTGCACATAAAGCTTAGAGACGCTCATGGGCCTGACGCGCTATGACATCAAGTTGCTGCTCCCTGGTGAGGTCGATGAACTTCACCGCATAGCCACTCACGCGAATTGTGAAGTTGGCATATTCTGGCTTTTC
>DJQL01000111.1:6121-7710 GCA_002437565.1 Prevotella sp. UBA6387 | reverse complement strand
GTCTGCGTGTTGGAGATGCCATCAAGAGCATATTCGTATGGGAGCTTGGCAAGCGAGTTGAGTGAGGCCAGCAAGCCATTCTTCTCCGCGCCATAACTTGGGTTTGCCCCTGGCGCGAGAGGCGCGCCAGCCTTGCGTCCGTCTGGCATGTTGCTCGTGTACTTGCCATAGACCACATTCGACGTGATGGTCAAGATTGAGGTCGTAGGCTCTGAATCGCGGTAGGTGTGGTGCTTCTTCACCATGCCAATGAATGTCTTGAGCAACCATACGGCTATGTCGTCGGCACGGTCGTCGTCGTTGCCATAGCGAGGGAAGTCGCCCTCGGTCTTGAACTCCAATGGGAAGCCTGTCTCGTCGCGCACGATGTTCACCTTGGCATACTTGATTGCCGAAATAGAGTCGACCACATGCGAGAAGCCGGCTATGCCCGTGGCGAAAGTGCGGCGCACGTCGGTGTCGATGAGAGCCATCTCGGCGGCCTCATAGAAATACTTGTCGTGCATGTAGTGGATAAGGTTGAGCGTCTTCACGTAAACGGCGGCAAGCCACTCCATCATGTCCATGAACCTTGGCATGAACTCCTCGTATGTCAGCACGTCGCCCTCTATCGGGCGGTATGCCGGGCCCACCTGCTCGCGCGTCTTGCTGTCCACGCCACCGCTTATGGCATAGGTCAAGCACTTGGCGAGGTTGGCGCGCGCGCCGAAAAACTGCATCTCCTTGCCCGTTTGTGTAGCGCTCACGCAACAGCAGATGCTGTAGTCGTCGCCCCAGACAGGGCGCATCACGTCGTCGTTCTCATACTGTATACTGCTGGTCTTCACTGAGATGAGCGCCGCATATTGCTTGAACGTCTTTGGCAATCTGCTGCTGTATAGCACGGTGAGGTTGGGTTCTGGCGACGGCCCCATGTTCTCCAATGTATGTAGGAAACGATAGTCGTTCTTGGTGACCATGTGACGACCGTCCTGGCCTATTCCGCCCACCTCCAACGTGGCCCACACTGGGTCTCCGGAGAAGAGCTGGTTGTAGGATGGTATGCGTGCGAACTTCACCATGCGGAACTTCATCACCAAGTGGTCGATAAGTTCCTGGGCATCCTGCTCTGTCAGCGTGCCCTCGTTGAAATCGCGCTGTATGTATATGTCGAGGAAAGTAGACACACGGCCTACCGACATGGCTGCGCCATTTTGCGTCTTCACGGCACCGAGGTAGCCGAAGTAAAGCCACTGCACCGCCTCGCGCGCGTTTGCCGCAGGCTTTGAAATGTCAAAGCCATATTGCGCCGCCATTTCTTTCAATCCCTTGAGGGCCTTTATCTGCATGGCCACTTCCTCACGCAAGCGAATCACGTCGTCTGCCATCTCACGCTCGCCCATGTTCAAGAGGTCGTTTTGCTTCTCCTGTATCAGGAAGTCGATGCCATAGAGTGCCACGCGACGGTAGTCGCCCACGATGCGACCGCGACCGTAGGTGTCGGGCAGGCCGGTGAGGATATGGTTGTGGCGCACGCGCTTCATCTCTGGGGTGTAAGCGTCGAACACGCCATCGTTGTGGGTCTTCACATAGTTATGGAAGATGTCGTG
>DJQL01000111.1:5262-6030 GCA_002437565.1 Prevotella sp. UBA6387 | reverse complement strand
GCACGCTTGAGAGGCTTGTCGGTCTGGAGGCCCACCACCTTCTCAAGCTCTTTGGTATTCTCGTTGATGTAGCCCGGACCATAAGAGGTGAGACCCGACACCACGTCGGTCTCCATGTCGAGCACGCCGCCCTTGGCTCGTTCCTCCTTCTGCAACTTCTGCAGTTCGCCCCAAAGGGTATCGGTAGCCTTAGTGGGTCCTACAAGGAAACTCTCGTCGCCATCGTATTGGGTGTAGTTATTCTGAATAAAATCCCTAAGGTTGATTTCTTCCTTCCATTGTGTGCCGTGGAAGTCGCGCCATGCGTTTTTCATAAATAAAACTTTGGTGTTGGTTTATAAAACTTAGGCGTGCAAAGTTAGACTTTATTTCTAAGACAAAAGAATTTTTAGCCAACTAACAGGACAAAACGAACAATTTTCATCAATTATAATGACTTGGCACTCGTGATACCACGCCATGGTACCACGAATGCCAAGTCAAGACTATTGTTTGATAAGGTGAAACTAAAAAAGACAATCAGTCAACGAACCGTCTCAATATGTCCGTGTATTTGTCAATTCTCCTATCTCTGAGGAACGGCCACCAACGCCTCACCTGCTCAGAGCGAGCGAGGTCTATCTCCACCACTTGCTCACACTCGTCTTCGGTGCCCGCGCGGAACAACAGTTCGCCCTGCGGACCCGCCACGAAGCTGGAGCCCCAAAACTGTATGCCACCTGTCTGATGACTTGGATCTGGCTCAAAGCCCACGCGGTTGACCGTGAC
>DJQL01000111.1:2779-5159 GCA_002437565.1 Prevotella sp. UBA6387 | reverse complement strand
GACGACTCATAGCCTATCGCCGTGGGGTAAATGAGCATCTCGGCACCTTGCAACGCCATCAGCCTCGCAGCCTCAGGATACCACTGGTCCCAGCAAACCAAGACGCCAAGACGGCCTACCGACGTGTCGATGGGGTGGAAGCCAAGGTCGCCCGGAGTGAAATAGAACTTCTCATAATAGGCGGGATCGTCGGGGATGTGCATCTTGCGGTATTTGCCGGCAATGGTGCCGTCGGCTTCTATCACCACCGCCGTGTTGTGGTACAGTCCGGCGGCACGCTTCTCGAAGAGCGAGGTGACGATGACCACGCCCAGCTCGCGTGCCAGTTGACCGAAAAACTCGGTCGACGGTCCGGGAATGGTCTCGGCAAGGTCGAAGAGATCGACGTTTTCCGTCTGGCAGAAGTAAAGGCTATTGTGAAGTTCTTGCAACACAATGAGTCGCGCGCCTTCCTTGGCGAGTTTTCGGCACTTATCTGCGAGACGCTTCTTGTTCAGTTCGATGTCGGCTGTGTTGTGCTGTTGTATTATACCTACTTTCAATTTCATGTTCGTAAAGATTTTAACTACATTTGGGTTTTTAACATGCCTTTGGGCAATTGCATCGTAATGCAATGTATGGAGCCGTGCTGACGCACTATGACAGAGGCATCCACGGCAATGACTTCCCTGCCAGGGAAAGCCTCGCCTATAAACTCCTCCGCCTCTTCGTCTTTTTCTGGTTGCCCATAGACTGGCACGATGACCGCGCCATTGATGACAAGGAAGTTGGCATAGGTCGCCGGCAGACGCTCGCCATCAAACACCATCTTGTCTGGCATGGGCAACTTGAGCAGTCTGTATGGCTTGCCGTCTGCGGTAGTCAAGGCTTGGAGCTCGGCCTCAAGCGCCTTGAAATCGGCATATTGCTCATCAGCCTCATCGTCGCACCCCACATATAGCAATGTGTCATTCGGGCATATTCTCACTATCGTGTCTATGTGCCCATCGGTATCATCGCCTATAAGATTGCCATGATGCAACCACACCACGCGTCTTGCCCCAAGAGTAGCCTTCAATTTTTCCTCTATTTCTGCCTCATCAAGAGGCTGGTTGCGATGAGGGGCAAGGAGACACTGGGCGGTGGTGAACACCGTACCCTTGCCGTCACTCTCAATCGAGCCTCCCTCAAGCACAAAATCGTCATGGCTTTCCAATGATGCCGCGAAAACGCCATGCTTAAAAAGCGACTTGGTGATGTCGTTGTCCTTGTGCCATTCAAATTTCTCTCCCCAGCCATTAAACTTGAAATCAAGCAACTTCAAGCTGCCATCCAAGACGTTTCTCAATGTTATTGGTCCGTGGTCGCGCGCCCATGTGTCGTTTAGGTCGCACTCCACCACCGTGACCATTGCCATCTCTGCCTCGGTCAGCGACGCGCGCAACAATGCCTCGACTTCTTCCGCGTCTTTCGCCGCCACGACGAGCCGCTCGCGCGAGGCTATCACCTTCGAGAGCGTCAGGTATGTAGACATTATCTCGTTGATATAAGGCTTCCAATCGGTATCAGGGTTTGGCCAGGTTAGCATTACGCCACACTGTGGCTCCCATTCAGCCGGGAGCGTATATTCGTATTGTGCCATGGATTTAAATATTTGTTTAATGCAAAATTAAGCAATAACACTTATATATCGCCAAAAATATTTTGCTAAATTGTATTAATAACAAATAAAAGCCTTGTTTAATTGGCAAAAACTATGTTATTTTGCAATCGAATATGAAGAAACTGTTGCACATAGTATTTTCTCTCATACTCTCCATGTTGTTCATACTCATGGCGAGCGGTGTAACATTTCTACATTGTTCATGCTCTGGCAAGACCACAATGACTCTTGGCAACGCAACCCACGACAAGGGCAACACCCAATCTTCGAAGGGCTGCATGACCATTGCCACGGTGTCTCTGTCGCCAACGACACAAATGCAACCTGCGGCGTTCGACTTCCATGCCTTTCAGCCGTTGGTTGCCATAATCAACGATTGGCGATTGCCAAGCCTTGTTTCCACACCACTCGCATCAACCATCAGCGTTTTGCCGCAGAAAGCCGTAAGTCCGCCTCCGCGACAATACCTGCAACTAATACGTGTCTTGATCATTTAAATCCTAAATTACCTCTCCATCTATATGGAGGGTGAGGGACGGCATGTCCCTTGGTTCCTACCATGCCATATAAGCATATAAGACATGGCAAATAAGGACAAAAAGATTTTTTAGGATCACACATTATCAAGACAACGATGAAATCAAGACACACATTAGTATATGGCTTGGCACTCATGGTGCCAAGCATGGCCATGGCACAGACATCGGCCGACTCCAAGAAAGAACAACCCGACACCAT
>DJQL01000111.1:1089-2585 GCA_002437565.1 Prevotella sp. UBA6387 | reverse complement strand
AAGCAAATCAAGCTGCTCGGGCTTTCTGGCACTTACGTACAGATGATGACCGAGAACCTTCCCAATTTTCGTGGAGCGGCCGCGCCGTTCTCGCTTGGCTACGTGCCTGGGCCATGGATGCAGAGCATACAGGTGAGCAAGGGAGCCTCTTCCGTGAAGGCTGGCTACGAAAGCATTACAGGACAGATAAACGTGGAATATCTCAAGGCCGACGATGTGCCGGGAGTGGTGGCCAACATCTACGGCGACACCGACGGTAAGTTTGAGGCCAACGCCACAGGCAACATACACCTCAACAATAAGTTGACCACCGAACTGCTCACGCACTACGAAAATCGTTGGGGCGCAAACGACATGAACATGGACGGTTTCAAGGACATGCCAAACATCCTGCAATACAACCTCCAAAACCGCTGGATATACAAGTCGGACCATTACATGCTGCGCGCCGGACTGTCACTCATCAGCGAACACCGCATCGGAGGGCAGACGCTAAAGGAGCTCGACGACGACATGAGAAAAAACTTGGAGGGCAAGGAGCTTTACGGCATCGACGTGAAGACCAACCGCTACGAGGCTTACATGAAGCACGCCTTCATTCTCAACAAGGAGCATGACACCAACATTGCCCTCATGGCCACGGGATCCATGCACCAGGAAGACGCACTCTACGGATACAAGACCTACTACGTGAACGAGAAGAACCTGTATGCCTCGCTCATGTTTGAGCACAACTTCAACAAGCGACACAACTTGTCTACCGGATTAAGCCTCAACCACGACTATTTTGGACAACTGTACCGACTCAACAACGAGGCTGGAGCCGCGAAGACTCGCGACAACGAGAAGGAGACCGTGCCTGGCGTTTACGCTCAATACACCTACAACCTCAACGATAGGCTCATAGTGATGGCTGGCATAAGGGCTGACCACAGCAGCGAATACGGCAACTTCGTCACTCCACGCTTCCACATGAAATGGCAAGCCAACGACATCATAGGCTTCCGCCTGTCGGCAGGCAAGGGATACCGCTCCGTTCATGCACTTGCCGAGAACAATAATCTCTTGGCAAGCAGCCGCAAACTCGTCATTGCCGACAACCTCAAGCAAGAGGAGGCGTGGAACTATGGCATAAGCAGCCAGATGAACATTCCACTATTTGGCCAAACGCTCAAGTTGAACGCCGAATACTACTACACTAACTTCGAGAATCAGGCGGTAATAGACTTCGACAGCGACGTGCACGAGGTGCGCATATCCAACCTCGACGGCAAGAGCTATTCGCACGTGTTCCAGGTGGATGCCACCTACCCTATCTTCAAGGGCATGACGCTCACGGCGGCCTATCGCCGCAACTACGTGAAGGAGACCTACGACGGTGTGAGGATGGACAAACCCCTGCTCAGCAAATACAAGGGCTTGGTGTCGGCGTCTTACAAGACTCCGCTCGGCTTGTGGCAGTTTGACGCCACCATGCAGCTCAATGGCGGAGGCCG
>DJQL01000111.1:0-1023 GCA_002437565.1 Prevotella sp. UBA6387 | reverse complement strand
TTGCTCAGCTGCCAGGTCACCCGCTGGTTCCGCCACTTCTCTGTTTACATTGGCGGCGAGAACCTCACTGGCTTTAAACAGAAGCATCCCGTTGTGGATGCCATGAACCCATGGGGCAACCAGTTTGACACCAACATGGTTTGGGGACCAATCACTGGAGCCATGGGCTACATCGGCATGCGCGTGAACTTTGGAAGACTATAAAGACATATTTTAATCAACAAAACAATTCTTTAAAGAAAGGAAAAAACATGAAAAAGATTATGACCATGATGGCGATGTTGACATTTGCCGTCAGCATGTTCGCAAAAGACATCAAGACAGTAGTGTTCACAACCCAGCCTCAGATGCACTGTGAGAGCTGCGAGACAAAGATCAAGGGCAACCTACGTTTCGAGAAAGGCATCAAGGACATCGCCACAAGCGTTCCAGACCAGAAAGTGACCATCAAGTACGATGCTGACAAGACCACTCCTGAAAACATCGCAAAGGGTTTTGCCAAGATTGGCTATGAGGCCAAGGTCGTTGGCGATGGGGCCAAGAAAGGCTGCACCGGATGCGCCAAGAAAGCTGGCGAGAAGAAAGGTTCTTGCTGCGGTGGCGGCAAGCCAACGGAGAAAAAAGAATCTTGCTGTGGTGGCAGCAAACCTGCTGAGAAAAATGGCTCTTGCTGTGGAGGAAACAAGGCCAGCGAGAAGAAGCAGAAGGGTTGCTCAGGTTGTGCCAAGGAAGCGGATGCCAAGAAAGGCGGATGCTGTAGCAAATAACATCCCATTGCACCAAAATATATGACAATGCGTGGGTCGGCCTTATGCCGATCCACGCATTGCTTTTTCGTACTGTTTATTTCAGCATTTATGAATATGCCCTCTTCGAGATTTAATTCTCCACTATCCTCCACTCCGTGATGGTTCGCTCTTCGCTGCTGTAGTTCACGCCCACCTTCACGAGCCGCTTGCCGTCGGCTGTATAGGGTATAAGATAGCCCTTTTCGTCTATCTGCTTCAATGCGGCATCGGCGGA
>DJQL01000014.1:3944-6629 GCA_002437565.1 Prevotella sp. UBA6387 | reverse complement strand
TCGGCGCTGAGGTCGAGACCGAACATCGCCTTGTCCCACTGGTCGGCATCCTTGAAAGGAGAAACCAGGGCGAGCTTGGTGCCTGTATAGGAAGCGGCGAGCTGGGCGTTCCATCCATGGTTGGTATCCTTGTAGAGAAGGGAAAGGTTGGCGGTGTGAGGTGCTTGGTTCACCAAAGGACGAGTCTGTGTGACACCAGTCTTATACTCGGCGCTGCCCTCCTGATACTCACGCTTCGAGGTGGTGATTTCGGAGTGGGTGTAAGTGTAGTTCGCCTTCAGTCCGAAGTGGCGGATATATTTGATGATGTCAATCTCGAAGCCCATGTTCTTGGCGTTTCCGAGGTTGTCGGGCATGTAGTAAGCATCCGTACCTGCGCCAATCTTGCCATCTGAAGTAACGAATACTTGCTCGATAGGGTCTTTCAAATACTTGTAGAACACGCCAGCCAACACCTGTTCGGTGGCAGATGGAAACCATTCCCATCGCAAGTCGAGATTGTCGATACGAGCACGTTTCAAGTTTGGGTTACCTTTCTCCTGATACTCCTCGCCCATGATTTGGTAAGGCACAATCTCGTAGAACCCTGGACGGTTGATGCTGCGGTAGTAAGAGAGACGTACGTTCATCTTCTTGGTAGGCGTCCACTTGATGGATGCCGACGGTAGATAATCCCAATAGCTCTGTTCGCCCACCTGCCCCATGTTGCGGAAGTGCTGAAGCATTGTGTAGATTTGGTTGGTGTGCTCGGCACGGAAGCCTGCGTTCAACTCGCCAATTTTGCTACGGAATGTTACCATGGCATAAGCTCCGCCGATGTGCTCCTTCGAATCGTAGTTGAGTTGGGAAGCCTGTGAGTATGGAGTCTTGCAAACCCAGTTGATGCTGCCAAACTGTTCGAGTCCGTTGCCATCCAACTGCTGCGAGATGTCGGCAGGGTTGAAGATATAAGAGTAATAACGGTTGCTTCGCTCTTTGCGTCGATATTGCGCGCCAGCTTTCCAGAGGGCATCCACGTCATCGGAAAAATGTGTGTCGTAGGATAGGTTGACGTAACCAGCCCAGTCTGTGTCTTTGTTGTGCTGATATCGGCGCTCGGCACTCTTCGGAAGTGTCTTCTGAATTTTCTTGTTGGTGTCCCAAATCGAACCATCGATGTCAGACTCCACTGTATTGGTCAACGTAATGTACGTTCTGTCTGGGTCTTCCTCCTTGGCCTGCGAGAAGATGCCCGACCAATCTACCACGAAATCCTTGGTGAGATGGTGCGTACCCTTCAGGTTGGTGGCAAAGATACTCTGAGTCAGAGAGGTAGAGCGAGTCTCATCGTCCTGTGTATAAGTGTCGGCACCGATGTACTCCGTGCTTATGCTATTGTCGTATCGGATGCCCTTCGAATTGGAGCTGACATACATGTTGTACCATTCTATTTTATGCGCGCCAGGCATTAGGTGGCTGCCCAGAGTTAGGTCTATCTTCGCATGGACTCCCGCCGTAAGGTCGTGGATGCTGTAGTACCGATGATGCAAGCTTGAGATGTACATAGCCTGTTCGCCTGAAGCCATCTTGACGGAATTGTAAGTGCGCTCTGTGCCTCGAAATGTATTTTGGATGCTGCCAGCGAGTATCACGCCCAATCGGTCTTTCCAGAATCGATTGCCAATGGAAAGACCACCGATGAAGTTAGGGGCTGGATTGGAATGGCTCTTGATTTGGGTAGGGCCATTCTTGAAATCGCCCATCCCTGCCTTGTAGTCCTTGCCATAAGCCTCGTAAGGAGCTTTATGGGTATAATCGCTGCGGTTGGATGTGAGGTAATCTCTGCCATCCTTCCAGAAGTAATCGCTCGCTCCGATAGCGGCGTTTGCCTGAACCTGGAAACGAGAAGGAGCGTCCTTCATCACCATATCCACAACTCCACCTGCCGCATCGCCCTCCATGTCGGCAGTCAGCGACTTAGACACCACGAGACGGTCCATTAAATCACTGGGAAAAATATTGAGCGGGATGTAGCGGTTCTTGTCATCGGGGCTTGGAATCTTCACGCCGTTTACGAGAGTGTAGTTGTATCGTTTGTCCATGCCTCGCAGGATGGCGTATGAAGCCTCGCCCGAAGCGTCACGTTCCATTGTCACACCCGACACGCGCTGCAACACACTTGCCACGTTGACATCTGGAGAGAGCTGGATGCTTTGCTGGCTCATCACGTTGAGCACGTTGCCCGCCGTCTTTTCAAGGTCGATGGCACTGCGGTCTGAATGGTATTCCTTATGGCCTGTGACGACCACCTCGCCGAGTTGCTTGGTGTCCTCGTCCAGGACAATGAGCAACTGTCCTTCCTTACCATCCTTTGAACCTTTGGAATAGTCCTTAGCCACATCCACCACTATCTCCTTGGTCTTGTAAGCCACGTAGGAGACGATGAGAGTGAATTTGCCTTTTTCTGGCAACTCATGTATGGAAAAAGTGCCATCAAGACCGGTCGTGGTACTCACGTTGGGCAACTCTTTTACACGGATCACCGTGCCTATGAGTGGTTCACCAGTCTTGTCATCTTTCACCAATCCATCGAGCGTATGGGCTTGGACGGCAGAGGCCGTGGCGACGATAAGGGCCGCACTGATTAATATTCGTTTCATTCTATCAAGGATTTCTTTATAAGTTCAAACAAGAAAAGCTATATCT
>DJQL01000014.1:3448-3932 GCA_002437565.1 Prevotella sp. UBA6387 | reverse complement strand
TTCACTTATTCTTCACGATTTGATGGATTATGTTGCCATCCTTGTCTATCATCGACATTCTCAGTTGCTTCTTGTCCACGGTAAATATAGAGTAGCCGTCGTCAGAACTACAGAACACCGTACCATCTATTGGTTTCACAGGTCGAGCCAAGGAAGAGGAAGAGTTGACCACATAGTCGATAGGGTCGCCCTTCTTCTGGATGTGCTGGAAATTGTGGATGTGACCACAGGCATAGATATCCACATTATTATATCTGTGAAGTACAGGCAGGAGATATTTCTGCATGTCAAGTCGCTCGCTCTCCTTCTTTTCTGTATAGGCATAAATAGGGTGATGCCCCACCACGATAACCCAATCTTCCTTGGCGTTCTTCAGGGTACTGTCGAGCCAGGCAAGCTGCTTCTCCCTGTTCTCCTTGCAAGCATCTGGATAAGTCTCCGTGTTTTTGCGATAAGAGTCAATAAGTGGTGTGGTGTCGAGAAA
>DJQL01000014.1:3210-3365 GCA_002437565.1 Prevotella sp. UBA6387 | reverse complement strand
ATCCATCGGCGGCTCACCTTGCCATAGTCCAAGAAAGCCTGGGTGTTGCCACGATACTCATGGTTTCCGCAAACGGGAAACCAGTCTATCATCAAGTCGGGATGAGAATAGACCCATTCGTAGTTGGTCAGCCAAAGTGGGTCTTGCAGGGAGGC
>DJQL01000014.1:0-3159 GCA_002437565.1 Prevotella sp. UBA6387 | reverse complement strand
AACCACACCAGCCATCTCGCCCATCAGTTCGGCGATGGGCTTCTGGTCGTAATAGCCGTTGCGACCCATGTCGTTGGTCATGTAGAGAGTAATCTCCCCTCTCAGGGACGCCCAAGTGCCGCGGCTGGCATACTGTCGTGTCGTGAGTTGAGTAGGTTGCACGAGGCTTACCTGGGCAGCGTTGTCCAAGGCGGCATTGGCGTGCCCATTGGAAGTCTGCTGTGCATTCATCATGTTGCCGTTTGCAGTCAACATCAACAAGAGTGAAGCCGCAAACAGTGATTTGAAAATCTTCTTTTCCATTAGATTCTTATGTTACCTTTTACGCGTTTATCTTTTTCGGCTGCAAAGTTACGGTAGTGTTATGTCAAATATGTTGCAAGAAATTTAAGAACGAGGTAACGAATGATACGATTCTGTTACAAGACAATTCAAATGTCTTTTATTGCTTGTGGGCTTGAATAAAAAGAATCTGTGGCGACAACACTCTTGCTTTTTTCAATGTGATAGCAAGAAAACGGTTGAAAAACATTGTCACAAGAGCAATATTTCTTACCTTTGTAAACACGATGTAGATAATATTAACACAATAATAAACACTAATATTTATGACAATCAATCGTTTATTGTGCTCTATGCTCTGTGCGGCTACCATGTCGAGCGTGACTGCCCAAACAGCCACGTCCAGTGTTGAGACCGAGGAGCAAAAAGACAAACGCATGGAGTGGTTCGACCACGCCAAGTTGGGTATATTCATTCATTATGGCATATACGCAGTCAATGGCGTGTCGGAGAGCTGGTCGTTCTACAACAAGTACTTGCCATACGAACAGTATATGAGTCAGTGCGAGGGCTTCACGGCCAAGAACTACGACCCCAAGGCTTGGCTTGACCTCATCAAGGAGAGTGGAGCCAGATATACCGTGCTAACCACCAAGCACCACGATGGCGTGGCATTGTGGAACACCAAGTATAGCGACCTCAACACGGTGAAGGCTACGGCGGCCAAACGCGACATCGTGACACCTTTCGTGAAAGAGGTGCGCAAGCATGGACTTAAACTCGGATTGTATTATTCTTTGATAGATTGGTCTAACCCTAATTATCCCAACTTCACGCGCACGGATACTCGTTACAGCGTGAAGGACGACTCCGCGAGATGGAAGAAGTTTCTTAAGTTCGACTTCGACCAGCTTGGCGAGCTCAACCAGTACAAGCCAGACCTCTATTGGTTTGACGGCGACTGGGAGCAGACTGCTGAGACGTGGAACGCCAAGGGTTTGTCCGCGTTCTTGCGCAAGGCCAACAAGAATGTCATAATCAACTCTCGCATACAGGGCTATGGCGACTATGCCACACCTGAGCAGGGAGTGCCTGTGGTGCGTCCGCAAGACAAGCATTGGGAACTATGCATGACCATGAACGACTCGTGGGGTTATCAGCATGCCGACACCAACTATAAGTCGCCATACATCTTGCTGCGCACTTTTGTCGATTGTCTCTCGATGGGTGGCAACATGTTGCTCGATATTGGCCCGAAGGAAGATGGCACCATTCCTGAGGAGCAGGTGGCTATTCTCAAGGAGTTTGGGCGTTGGACGAAAAAGCACAAGGAGGCCATCTACGACACGCGTGCTGGCATACCTACTGAGCATTTCCAGGGTTACACCACTCTCAATAAGGCAGGCGACATATTGTACCTCTACCTCCCTTACAAGCCCAATGGCCCCATAGAGGTTAAGGGATTGATGAACAAGGTGAATCGCGTGTGGGTAGTTGGCGATGGCGAGATTATTCCTTGGAAGGTTTACAACAAGAACTATTGGAGCGAGGTGCCAGGCAATCTGTATATCGATGTGCCAGAACGTTCGCTTGACCCAATGATAACCGTCGTTGCCGTATTGCTCGATGGCCCGATAAAGCTTTACCGTGGAGCGGGCAAGGTGATAGAAAGCAACTAATCAAGTGATTTTGAATCTCATTTCAATGAAGCATTTCTTCCTTTCCTTTTTCATCTTGTTCCCCGTAGTGTCGTTTGCCGCCAACCACAAGGAGTATGCCGCCAAGGGCGATACTACCATAAAGGTTTTTGAAAAGGCAAACGTGCGTTTCGTACCGTCTAAGCTCGCCAACTACAATGCCGCCGACGCAGACGGAATAATACGCCTTGTGAATGGGCGTATCATACTGAAGAAAATCCATGTGCCTCATTATGAGCGCGACACCAAGGTGTATATAAAGACCACGGTGGCTTCCAATGGTGACCGTTGGGACAAGTCGGGCTCGGTGTTTGTCTTGCCAAAAAAGTCGGCCATCAACCTCATGACAATAGCCGAGGGCAAGAACCGTTTCCCAGCTGTCGACTCTGCTAAGTATGAGAAGTTTGTTGGCATAGTGGCAGGCAAGGATTATCTTCCCACGGTTGAACTGATGCGATTCATGACACCTTTCGGCGTAGGCTATTATAGCGGCAAGGACAATGAACTGTCGTCTAAGCGCCGTCCGGTCTACATACCCAAATGGGCCGACAGTGTGGAGTGGGGGCAGGACATCTCCTGCTTGTATCCCGAGCTTGAGGATGAGGCATACGTGGGCGTGTTTATAGACACTTGGACTGAGCAGGGCTATTTGGCAAGCGTTGATTTGCAGTTCCAGGAGAGCCCTGTCAGTTGTGTGCGTATGCCTCGCTCACGCGTGTTGCCGCTCGTTAATACCGTATATTACATAGGTCAGGAATATCCCGACTTATTCGCTCGCAAGTCGCTTGTGACGGATTTCGAGCTTCCAAAGGGCGCGAAGAATGTCAAGCTAAGATATATAGTCACTGGACATGGTGGGCATGATGGCGGTGATGAATTCACCCCTCAAGAGAACATCTTGTCGGTTGACGGAAAGGTTGTGTATCAGTTTACGCCTTGGCGCGACGATTGCGCATCGTTCCGCCGCTTCAACCCAGGTACGGGCGTTTGGCTTGAAAAGAGGGTCGCTTCCTACATTGGCGAAGACGGCAACTATACCGAGAAAGAAATAGAGGAACCTGTTGGCTCCTCTGATTTCTCGCGCTCCAACTGGTGCCCTGGTTCCGACGTGGCACCCGAGGAAATTCCACTCAAGGGTATAACCTCAGGTCTCCACACGCTTAGCATAGCCATACCCCAT
>DJQL01000002.1:487-5541 GCA_002437565.1 Prevotella sp. UBA6387 | reverse complement strand
ACCACTTTCACATATTATAATACGCCCAACAAAACGTCTTATGTGGTTGAGTCGCCTGACGCTATCGATCCAGCTGACCCATGCGCTTACACCGCATTCCGCTACCCAGAGAATGGTATGTCGGCAGGCATAGTATTCGGAGGCAACGGCAGTGACAATTGGCGTACATGCGTGCTTGCGTTCCCATTCGAATCGGTGAGAAGCGAGGCAGCGCGCGACAATCTTATGAAGACAATCATGCAGTATCTAACTAAAAAGGAATAAGTTTCATGGGATTGGTACGGAGAATGATACTTGTGGCGTGCTGGCTCGTAGTTTTTACGACTACATACGCCTTTGAGCCCTTCCGCTTTGCCGTGGTCACGGATATTCACATTTCCGCAAACTCATCACAGCCAACAGAAGACTTGAGGCAATCCGTAGCTCAGATCAACAACGATGGCAGTATCGATTTCGTGCTTGTCACCGGAGACATTGCTGACGCGGGCGATGGTGCATCGTTGCGGATTGCCAAACGAGAACTTGACAAGCTCACCAAGCCTTGGTACATACTCGAAGGCAATCACGACCAGAACTGGAGCGAGAGCGGATGCATGGACTTCGTTAAGATCTTTGGCTACGAGCGTTTCAGTTTCGAGCATAAGGGCATACTCTTCATCGGCTTCCCCACGGGACCCATGATGCGCATGGCTCTCGGCCATGTGGCACCGGAAGACATAGCTTACGCAAGGGAAGCATTGGAGAAAAACGGCAAGACGGGCAATCCCGTGTTCATGGTCACCCACATGCCCATGCAACCTGCCGATGTAGACAACTGGTATGAGGTGACCGATGCCATTCGCCCTTACCCGATAGTGACATTTGTCAACGGTCATTATCATCGCAATCTCAACTTCAACTACGACGGCATACCAGGCATAGCAAACATCACCAACCTCAGACAGAAAGGCAACACGGCTGGGCAATACAACGAGTTTGACGTGCGGACAGATTCGATAGTGGTATACACTCATCCTGTGGGGAAACCACGCCATCGCTGGACATCGATGCCGTTCACCACCAAGCACGACGACAATCAACCCCACTGGTTCCCACGTCCTTCCTATGCTGTCAACGACACATTCCCGCAAGTGAAGGAAAACTGGGTCGTGAGCCAGCACGCTGGTATATATTCCTCTCCAGTGGTATGGCGGGGCAACGTATATGCTGCCGACAACGTTGGTCGTGTGGTATGTTATGATGGTCTTGGACATGAGCTGTGGCATTACCAAACAGGTGCGCGTATCATTGGCACTCCGGCCATTGGCAAGGGTGTGCTCGTGGCAGGTTCTGCTGATGGCTTCGTTTATGGCATCGATGCCAAGAGTGGCAAGCTGTTGTGGAAAGTTGAGACATCTGCGCCATGTGTGAGTGCGGTCACAATATTAGGTAGTACCGCATATATAGGCGGTGGAGACCACTTCTTTAGGGCAATAGACGTGACCCGCGGAAAGGTAAGGTGGCAAAGCCCCGACATAAAGGGTTATGTGGAGACAAAGCCTCTCGTGACCCGTGGTAAAGTGGTATTTGGCGATTGGGCCACTACGCTCTATTGCCTTGATGCTAAAACAGGTGCACGCTTATGGACGTGGCACCCCAAGAAGACGGACATGCATTACTCTCCGGCTGGCGTTTGGCCAGTGGAGGCAAATGGTCGTGTGTTCATTTGTGATCCAGACCGCGCGTCGACCGCTATCGACCTGAATACAGGCAAGCAGATTTGGCGCACATATCAGAGCAAGGTGCGTGAGAGCATCGGACTGTCGAAAGATGGCAAGCGTATCTACATGAAGACTATGAACGACAGCATCGTTTGCTATTCCACTAAGGGTGACACGCCGCAAGAACTTTGGGCTACCAATTGCGGCTTCGGCTACGAGCACGCCAGGGTGATGCTTGTCGAGAAAAACGGAGTGGTGTTCTCCACAAACAAAGACGGCCTCATAATGGCTCTTGACGGAAAGACAGGACGCTTGCTATGGAAACACAAATTCGGCAATACGCTTATCAATACCGTCGTGCCATTGAGCGCAAACAAGCTGATATTCACAAATGAAGCAGGAAAGGTGGGCGAGATAGAGATTAAACGATGATTTTGAACCAGGATTGCACCCAGTCTGCGATAATAACAAGACACAATATAAAAAACATAGCTAATAAACTTAATAAAAATGAAGAAACTGATAGATTGCTTCATCCCACGTGGAAATGAAGAGGAGACCAAGAGAAACTTAGAAGCTCTCGAAGCCGAAAAGCTCGTGAGCAATGTCACTGTCATCGACGGTAACGTCAAGGCTTCCGCGGTCTTGAAGGACATAGCCAAGAAAGCAGAGGCACAATATACGTTGCTCTATTTGAAGGGCCAATTCATACAGTTGGGTTATCTCGCCCTTGAGCGCATTGTGCAGGTCGCAGGTATCACTGAGGCTGGCATGACCTATACAGACCACTACAATATTTCAGCCGATGGCAAACGCGCGGACGCTCCAACCATAGACTATCAGATGGGTGCGCTCCGTGATGATTTCAATTTTGGATCAGTGATCTTGTTCCGCACGGACGCCTTGAAGGAGGCCGCCTCGAGGATGACTGCAGACTATCAGGCCGCCGGGTTCTATGATCTGCGCCTCAAGCTCGCCGAGAAATATGATATTAGTCATGTCAACGAGTATCTATACTCTGAGGTAGAGCTTGACACGCGTAAGACGGGTGAGAAGCTTTTCGACTATGTGGACCCACGTAATCGTGCGTCGCAGATAGAGATGGAGAAGGCCGTGACAGAGTACCTTAAAGAGATTGGCGGATACCTCAAACCTGAGTTTAAGCCCATCGACATCATGGCAGGCGAGTTCCCCGTGGAGATAAGCGTGATGATTCCCGTACGCAACCGCATACGCACCATCCGCGATGCCGTAAACAGCGCACTGGCACAGAAGACCAACTTCAAGTACAACGTCTTTGTCATAGAGAACGGCCCAGAGTGCCATTCCACTGATGGCACTACGGAAGCCGTGGCTGAGATGGCGAAGGCCGATGATCGTATTGTCCATGTTGTCACGCCACGTCGCGACCTTGGTGTCGGTGGCAGTTGGAACCTATGCGCTCATGACCCACGATGTGGTCGCTTCATCGTCCAGCTCGACTCAGACGACGTGTATCTCGACGAGAACACACTGCAGACCTATTATGATGCTTTCATGAAGCAAAAGACAGCCGCGATAATCGGTTCTTACGTTCTCACGGACATCAACAAGAACATCCTTCCGCCGGGAAAGATTGACCATGCGGAGTGGACGCCAGAGAATGGTCGCAACAATGCCCTGCGCATCAATGGCTTGGGTGCGCCACGTGGCATGTATTCGCCAGTGTTGCGCGACCTCACAATGCCTAATGTCAACTATGGCGAGGATTACGCTTTCATGCTTGCCGTCAGCCGCCACTACCTCATAGGCCGCATCTATGACCCGGTGTATTGCTGCCGTCGCTGGGACGACAACTCGGATGGCGATTTGAGCATCGAGAAAGAGAACCGCAACAACACATACAAGGATCGTATACGTACTTGGGAACTCAAGGCGCGCATAGCAATGAACAGTACTAATGAACAGTAAGAACATCACACCTTGGGTGTGGGTGCCCACACTATATTTTGCCGAAGGCGTGCCTTATTTCATAGTGAACAATATCTCCGTGATGATGTTCACCAAGATGGGCGTGCCCAATGGCGACATGGCATTCTTTACCACGTTGCTTTATTTTCCTTGGTTCCTTAAAGGCATTTGGAGTCCATTGGTCGACGTCGTGAAGACAAAGCGTTGGTGGATTGTCACCATGCAGGCGTTGCTCACCATATTGCTGGTGGCTCTCACGTTCACCTTGCCGTTCCCATCAGCGCAGATGATCGCAAGCGGGCAGACACCTATCAGTCTTTTCTCGCTTACGTTGGTGTTGTTTATCATTGCCGCTTTCGCTTCTGCCACTCATGACATAGCGGCTGATGGATACTACATGTTAGCCCACAGTCCGAGCAGTCAGGCAGCGTTTATTGGTATACGAAGCACGTTCTACCGTATAGCATCTGTCTTTGGACAAGGCGTGCTGGTGTTTATCGCCGGTACGGTAGAAAGCAATACTGGCAACATCCCTTACTCATGGAAAGTTACCCTTGGGTTGAGTGCTGTCATATTCTTCATGATCACGCTTTATCACACGTTCTGTCTGCCCCATGCTGATGCCGATCGTCCACGAGTGGATACATCGAAAGAATCAACAGGAAACGGCAAGTGGAGTGAGCTGTTGGGCTCGTTCTCGACATTCGTGAGGAAGCCAAACGTTGGTTGGGCCATAGCGTTCATGCTCCTATTCCGTTTGCCTGAGGGCTTCCTCATCAAGATGTGTCAGCCATTCCTTGTGCATGGCACTGATGTCGGTGGGTTGGGGCTCAGTACTGACATGGTGGGACTTGTTTATGGCACCTTTGGTGTCATTGCACTCCTTGGCGGTGGCATAATTGGTGGCATTGTGGCGTCAAGGATGGGGCTTAAGCGGTCGTTGTGGATTATGGCAGCCGCGATAACACTGCCTTGCATTACCTTTGTTTATTTAGCCGTGGCGCAGCCGTCAAACCTCGCAGTCATCACCATCGCCCTGTGCATAGAGCAGTTTGGCTATGGATTTGGCTTCACAGCCTATATGCTTTACATGATGTATTTCTCTGAAGGTGAATTCAAAACATCACACTACGCCATCTGTACAGCTTTCATGGCGCTCAGCATGATGCTGCCAGGCTTTGTGGCAGGCTACATACAAGAGGCGATAGGCTATGTCAACTTCTTCTGGATGGTTATGCTTTGCTGTCTCGCCACTGTCGGTATCACATTCGTGGTGAGAAAGCAGATAGACGAGCATTATGGTTGTAAGTAAAAACCATTTGACATGAAACGAATAGCTATCTTAATCAGTTGCCTCTGCTTGTTCTCACTCGTGTATGCTCAAAAAGTGAAGACTGGCATAGA
>DJQL01000002.1:0-403 GCA_002437565.1 Prevotella sp. UBA6387 | reverse complement strand
CCCACTGGCGTTGACAATAACCTCGTGTCTGATATTGACGTGTTGCATAACGCCCCCAATGTGAACCTCGTGGCTCTCTTCGGCCCAGAGCACGGCGTTCGCGGCAGTGCCCATGCTGGCGAGACGGTCTCGGGCAATAGCGATCCACGCACGGGATTGCCTGTTTATTCCCTCTATGGCAAGACGCGCATACCTACTGATGAGATGCTGAAGGGAATTGACGTGCTTGTGTACGATATTCAAGACATTGGCTGCCGCTCGTTTACATATATATCAACGCTGTATAATGTCATGAGGGCGGCTGCTAAGCATGGCGTTGAAGTAGTCGTGCTTGATCGTCCCAATCCTTTGGGCGGCGAGAAGATAGAGGGCAACCTCGTGGAGGACGATTGTGTGAGCTTTG
>DJQL01000128.1:6094-8495 GCA_002437565.1 Prevotella sp. UBA6387 | reverse complement strand
TCTGGCGTAGTGAAGTTGAAAAGCGGCTCACTTATAGGCACATTGATATGCACCGGCCTGCCGCCCAATTGCCCCATTGCGCACAATGCTTCATTCACAAGTCTATTACAATACCACCTTTCCATTTCGTCGTGCGGCTCTGGCAAACTCACTTCCCTTGCCCAAAAAGCCTTCAAAGTCTCTTGCTGTGGCAGTGTCTGCCCCTGCAGTTGGCCTATCATGGCCTCAGGCCTGTCTGCCGACACCACTATTATGGGCACGTGTTGATACCACGCCTCCACCACTGCCGGCAAGGTGTTTATGAGAGCCGAGCCCGACGTGACGCATACCACGACAGGTGCGCCAAGTGCCTGGGCCATGCCCAATGCCACAAAACCCGCCGAGCGTTCATCCGTTACCGAGCAACATTCCATGTCTTTTGCCTCGCAGAGGTTGTGGGTAATAGGTGCGTTTCGCGAGCCTGGACACACCACTGCATGGCGCACGCCATGAGCCAACAACAGCGCTGTGAGGATATTTACGTTCTCCTTGTCAGAATACATTGTATGGATTGTTTTTGTTGTTGTGTTATGCAATATTCCACTATGATGGCAAATCCACTTGCCTACAACAACGCTTTCATAGTCTGCATTTTCTTTTCAGTCTCGTCCCATTCTTGCCTCTCAACGCTTTCTTTTAGTAGTCCTCCGCCAGCATAGAGACGCAAGTGCTTGCCATACATTTCCATGCACCGCAACGACACGTAGAGGGCAGTGTCTGGTTCCGCATTCTGTGAAAGGTTCCAGAGTCCACAGAAACCGCTGTAGTATCGCCTGTCCATGCCCTCATCAGCGAGAATGGCTTTCATGGCCAGTTTCTTTGGCATGCCACACACGGCCGGAGTAGGAAACAAGTCGGCAAGTACGTCCACGACATCCTCACCGTCATTGAGCCGAAACTCGAAATCGGTGCGAAGGTGAAAGAGCCGCGCGGCCGTCACCGTGTGCGGAGCACTACGGTTTATGGCCGTGCATTTCCCGGTCAGACAGCCTTGTATATAGTCAGCCACTATGGCATGCTCCCTTTTGTTCTTTTCGCTCCACGGCCCAGGTGCGGACATGGTTCCGGCCAAAGCCATGGTGGTCCATTTTCCATCCTTGCGTTCAACAAGGGATTCTGGTGTCGCCATAAGCCATGTGCCGGAGAGACGTGTGCTCACAAGTGCTATCATCTGGTGAGGATACATGGCACAAGCCTTGGCAAACAAGCTTTCGGCATCGAGAGGCTGTGCCATATCAAGGTTTGACATTCTGGCCAGCACCACTTTCTCAAGTCCCTTGTCGGACAACCATGTTTGCATACGGTCAAACGCTCGATCATAGTCGCTCCTGCCATTCTCTTCGGCAAAAGCCACATGAGCCACATCGGGCAAGCGCGACAAATCCACAAGATCATGGCTCGCCACGGGCATGAGAACAACCTGGGCAGACGAACTGGCATGGAATGGAGCCATCACAAATCCGCTCCGCCCTCGCAAGTCGCCTATACCCTCCAAAGGTTCTGCCTCTCCCCTCAAGCAATGGCAAACAGAGGCATCGGGCAAGCGGTATAGCACCTCGTCTGATCCACTTTCTCCAATCATTCTTTCTTTCGCGGAGATATAATATAGTTTGTCACATGCACTGTGGATATCAGGTCTCCATGCGAATTTTTTATGTCCACCTGCCATTCGTGCAGCGTACTGCCCTTGTGCTGCAACTTAGCATAGGCCGTCACCGTGTCGCCCTCCATCACGGCCAGCACATGGTTGCCGCTCACGTTGATACCCACTGGTATTTTCTTGGGACACAAGGCCATAGAGCCAACGCCAGCCAAGTTCTCAGCCAAGGCCAGCGACGCTCCACCCGAAAGAAAACCAAACGGCTGGCGGTTGGTGCCATTCACTTTCATACGAGCCATGCATGTGTCATCTTCCGGAGTGGATATAAACTCCATGCCAAGCGTACGGCTCAATCCTTCTTGCGACTCAATGATTTTCTTTTGCTCTTCTATGTTCATGGAATATTCTTTTTCTACTGTCCTGCAAACTTACGATTATTTTCAGACATCTCAAAGAAAAAACAATCCTAAATGTAATAGCCCTTTTCGCATTTTCCACCATATTATTTCGCCATGTCAGGCTTTTGCAGTAATTTTACGGCAAATATACACTCAACAAACATAAACATCACATGAAAAACAGAATTGCACTCATCACAGGAGCCACGAGCGGCATAGGCGAGGCTTGCGCACGCCGTTTCGCCATGGGCGGATACAACATTATAATGACGGGGCGCAACCGCATGCGTCTCGACGAGATTAAGAAGGAGCTGGAAGGAGAGGGGGCTGCCGTGCTCACGCTCTGCTTCGACGTGCGCGACAG
>DJQL01000128.1:5593-5997 GCA_002437565.1 Prevotella sp. UBA6387 | reverse complement strand
CTGGAGCCGGAATACGAGGGTGAATTCACCGACTGGGACGAGATGATCGACACCAACATAAAGGGGCTGCTCAACATGACGCGCCTCATCGTGCCCGGCATGGTGGAGCGCGACCATGGCCACGTGATAAACATCGGCAGCGTAGCCGGCGACGCCGCTTACGCCGGCGGTGGGGTCTACTGCGCCACTAAAGCGGCCGTGAAAGCCCTAAGCGACGGACTGCGCATCGACGTGGCACACACCAAGGTGCGGGTGACCAACATCAAGCCAGGACTCGTGGAGACCCACTTCTCCGACACACGCTTCCATGGCGACTCCGAGCGTGCCAAGAACGTGTATCGTGGCATTGAGCCGCTCCGTGGCGATGACATCGCCGACGTGGCTTTCTATGCGGCAAGCGCGCC
>DJQL01000128.1:2472-5455 GCA_002437565.1 Prevotella sp. UBA6387 | reverse complement strand
AAAAAAAGACTCAACTTAACAATGGAACCGAAACGCTGCCACTGGTGCAACCTTGGCAACCCTCTCTACGTGAGATACCACGACACGGAATGGGGCGTAGCCGTGCACGACGACCACAAGCTGTTCGAGATGCTGCTGTTGGAGCAGTTCCAGGCCGGACTGTCGTGGGAATGCGTGCTTAACAAGCGCGAGGCCTTCCGCAAGGCTTTCAGTGGGTTCGACGCCGTGGCAGTTTCGCGATACAGCGAAACGAAAATGCGGGAATTGGCCGCTGATAAGGGCATCATACGCAACCGTCTCAAGATAAAGGCCGCCGTAAGCAACGCGAGGGCTTTCCTTGACATCCAAGCTGAATATGGCTCCTTTGACCGCTATATCTGGCATTTCACCAACGGCAACATAATATACGAGACGGGCAAGGCATCATCGCCATTGTCCGACACCGTGTCTGAAGACCTGCGACGCCGCGGCATGAAGTTCATGGGCACGACCATCGCTTATTCGTATCTGCAAGCCATCGGCGTGGTTTACTCGCACGAGGCCGGGTGCTTCCTGCACAAATAAGACCTCATCAGATCACCACCGCCGTGCCGCTGCACGTCACCATGAGCATGGAGCCGCTCTCGCCCACGGTCTCATAATCAAGGTCGATGCCCACAACGGCGTTGGCCCCAAGTTGCTCGGCGCGTTCCGCCATCTCACGCATTGCCGTGTCCTTGGCCTCGCGAAGCACTTTCTCGTAGGAGCCGCTGCGTCCGCCAAAGAAGTCGCGCAGACCTGCCATGAAGTCCTTCAAGAAGTTGGTACCGATGATGGTCTCACCGGTAACTACACCGCGATACTCGCGGATTGGATGACCCTCAAGGGTCGGAGTTGTCGAAAAAATCATATTCTTTTCCTTTCTGTTTATTTATTCAACTAATAAGTCATTAATCAGACTCTTCACCGCCATGCCGTTTATTTGCTTACGGAAATGAACCGTGTAGCCACTCGCCGTCATAGCCTTGAAAAACTCTTCGGCACAAGAAATCTTAGTTTCCTCATCTGGAGAAATTTGCGATGTCTTATCGTATGCCTTGGTCTCTATCACGATGTTCAGTTCCTTGGTGCCATCCGCCTTCTTCACGACATACATGAAGTCTGGACTGTAGTTGCTCGACGCCACGGTGGGGATGCAAATGCTATGCGACGGTATCTTGCCATACACTATCACCTCTTCTACCTCCGCCTTGATATTCTGCAGTTCCAATGGAGAGTCGTATGCGAAAGCGTCATACAAGTATTTTGCCTGTGGCTCACCCTTCACACACATCCTGCCTATATACGCCTGCACGACCTCGTCTTTCACTGTCCCGTCAGCATTGGTAAGCTTCGTTTCCCTTGCCATGTAGTTGGCTTGCTTATAGCGCACGAATCCAACCAATTGCTCGCATTTCCAGTCATCAACGGCACCTATCAGTCGTATAAGCGAACTGTCGTTGAACATCTCGTTTGTAATTTGGCAGCCATTCTTGACAGCGACGCATATGGCATGGTGCAAGACGTGCATGGGGATATTGGTGCGCTTAGTCGCGCGCCGCAGAAACTCGCCATAGGCATAATGACGGTCATGCAAAGTGAACTCCATATTGGAACCTTCGTCAGCGAATGCCACATTGTTTTCAATCTTTATAATCTTGCGCGATGACGCAACTGCCTGAAGCGAGAACACATGGTTGTCCTTGATTATAACTGGGAGGACTTTCTCTATTTCCCGGTCTATTTCCTTGTCGAAGTAAAGCACGTATTTCCTGTTGAGCTGCGCCCACAACTCCCTCAGCTCCTCAAACCTTGCCTTGCGCACATGTATCTTGTCGCTGCGGCGGCTGTTGCGGTTGATTATCTTGTTGGCGTTCAGGCCGCCGATGACATCACTAAACTCAGGATATTCCACAAGCATATCATCAAACTTATCGGCAATAACCTTCTTGTCAAAGTCAACATACCCCTTTTGCATCAGTTCGATGAAGAACATGTTTACATCCATACCTCGCTTTTCCGCCACCCTCACAATGTCCTCGGCCGTGATTGAAAGCGGACTTCTCTGATTGGCCTCCAGTTCTCCATTGATTTCAGCCACGAGCTTGTCGGCAAAGTCTCTCTCGGTGAAGTCAACGATATAGTTGAGCATAAACGATGCGTCGCTTATCCTGTTGCCGGCACTGTCTACCGGCAGGCGAAGCCCACGGCCAACCTCTTGAAGTTTGCTTATCTCCGAACCGCTTGAGCGCAACTTGCAGATGGTGAACACGTTGGGATTGTCCCATCCTTCCTTCAACGTCCACTTCGAGAACAGGAAGCGCAGCACGTTGGGCTTGCCGTCGGCATGGGTGAAGCTCAGCAGCTCCTTCTTGCCATGCAGTATCACCTCAACCTCTCGCGCTATGTTCTCGTCGGAGTCGTTGTTGTCTTGCGAGAAATATCCCGCGCACGAAGCGTCTATGTTGTCGAGCGTAGCCTGGAGATAGGCGGCGTATTCGGGCGTGTTCTGCTTTGCGAGTTCTTTCTTTACCCTTGCCGACAATTTTTCGATAAACTTTCGCCGAAGCCACCCGTCGTTTTTGCCTTCCGGGCCGCGGAAGCTCTCTATGCTGTCGATGAAAAACAGTGCTAAGGTCTTTATTGGCAAGCCATCACGGCAGAAGTTCTTGCGCTCCGTCTCGAAGTGGCGCGTCAGGGCAAGTTCTATCATGCCTTCCTGGTAAGACACGCCATACTGGTCGGGGAAGAACTCCTCACCCGCCTGCTTCTCCTGCCCGTTGCTCAACGACACGCCGCTCTTCGCGATAGCCTCAACCACCACGCCGTCAAGGTCGCTGTCTATCACGCCCAAGCTCTCGCCCACGTGCAGGGTGAACGTCTTGCCAGTATTGTCAGCACTGGTAAGCCTTAGGTTCACGCTGTCGCCCTTCACCATCGACACCACCTTAACTTTCTTGTCGGC
>DJQL01000128.1:1339-2300 GCA_002437565.1 Prevotella sp. UBA6387 | reverse complement strand
CACCATAGCGCAACACGAGCTGTGGTCGGAAGTTCTCTATCAGCGCGGCATACGACTTGCCTCCACGCTCCACACGGTGCGGCTCGTCGATGATGAGCACCGGTCGGGTGTCGGCAATGGCGTCGACGGGGCGGTGGAAATCGCCGAGCATCTGGTCGTAGTCGTCGCGCGTGAGCAGCTTGCCGTTGGTCAGCAGCTGCGTGTTGAGCAACAACACGTATATCTTGCGCTTCACATGGTGCGTGCCATAGAAGAAATGACCCACGGCGGAAGGCATGTTGAGCCTTCCCTTCTTGCCTTGCTTTTGCGGTTCGAGCACGCACACTTCCATCTCGGCGTCATAGCCACACACCGACTCAAAATGGCGCTTTACCTCCGGCTCCGTCAGAAACGAGGCCGTGCCGGCCTTGATGGGCAGTGTCGGCACGGCGATGACAAACTTGTTGATGCCGCAACGCCTGTGCAGCTCAAACATGGTGCGAGCGTAGACATAGGTCTTGCCCGTGCCCGTCTCCATCTTTATGTCGAGCATACCATGCCCAGGAAGGGTCTTTACCTTGTCTGGCAACATGCTTGGGGTGACGCGTTGCTTTTCAGCTTTCGCGAGAATGCCACTCATTTGGCGCACAGCTCTTATGGCCTCGCCATTGAGCGGCTGTCTTATGATGGGGTTTTGGTGGCTTGCCTTCGCCGGCTCCTGTATGGAGGCCTCCACTATCGTGGCGACACCATCCACGGGAATGGCCTGATGCCGAAGGTTGCTTTCGAGTTTCAGTTCCATATATATTATAATACGAGTGGAAACAATTAATATTGTGTGTGGGCATTCATAGCCCATATTTTTAGCACTAATGCTTTTGCCCTTTCAGGGCGTAGGACATCATGACGCTTTTTACCCAGGGCGATGCCCTGGGCTATGAGATTTTAGGGCTTTCAGCCCATTGACATCACGATTTGGCAT
>DJQL01000128.1:0-1319 GCA_002437565.1 Prevotella sp. UBA6387 | reverse complement strand
GTTTGCTCAAGCACATTGACATTACGATTGACCATAGGAAGTTTGCTCAAGCACATTGACATTACGATTGGTCATAGGACGTTTGTTCAAGCAAATTGACATTACGATTGGGCATAGGGCTATGAACTTTTAGGACTAACCCATTGCGGTTGAAAACGCGCCCCGAAGGGGCAAACCGCACATAGCCCAGGGCAACGCCCTGGGTACAATGGACCAGGCCATGGCAATGCGCCCTGAAAGGGCAAAAGCATTAATCCCTAAAAACATATCTGTCATCATAATCAACATCATATAGTCTGAGAAACTCTTTATACTCATCGATGAATGAGCGCTTCTTATGGTGCTCACGTTGGTTGTTTATGTACGTTATGGTCTTGTCCACCACCGACTGGCTGACCGAGAACGCGGCATAACCACCTTGCCATGCGAACATCCCATAACATGGGTCGACGGTCTTTATCCAGCGACTGCTATTTCGCTTTATTTCTTCCACCACATGAGACAACGCAACATCCTTTGACTGCATGAACAACACGTGCACATGGTCACCAACGCCACCTGCCCTGATTTCCTTACATCCCGTGGTGTTGACAAGTTGGCCTATATATGAATGCACACGATCCAAGTCAGAATCACGAATCGCAGGGCTTGTGGTTTTGACATGGAATATCAAGTGTATGTATATTTTGCATAAAGATTGTGCCATGTGATTTTATTGTTGTAGCCCCTTCGTGGGTTCGATGAATGAATATATTAAATTTGTTGACGATACGCCCTGAAAGGTAAAAAAATCTTCGACAATATGCTTTTGCCCTTTCAGGGCGTAAGCATGCATTTTGCTTTCAACCCAGGGCGATGCCCTGGGCTATGTGCTTATTGGGCTTTCAGCCCATTGACGTTACGATTGACCATCGCACGTGTTTCAACCCATTGACGTTACGATAATTCTAATCAATGCATTTCTTACTATTCATGTTGCCATTAATATCTCACGTCTATGTTCACGGTCAGGGTCTTGTTGCCGTCTTTCAGTGCGCGAAGGTTCTTTTGCAGTTCCTCGCGGTGGGTGAAGCCAAAACTGTAACCCAATATCACGATATTGTGTGGCGAGAACGGCTCACCGTTATACTTGTCTATCAATGCCACGATGCTGCTCGCGTCGAAGTCGTCGTCGGGGTTTATCATGTATAGATGGTCGCCCATCCAATAGGCGGTGTAGCTGCCCAGCCTCACCTCCTCGGCCTCCGCCGTCAGGCCGTAGCCGTCGGCTTCGAGCCACGTGCGCAGCACGGTGTCGCGCCCGAAGTCGTCCACCGTCA
>DJQL01000023.1 GCA_002437565.1 Prevotella sp. UBA6387 | reverse complement strand
CTTTTTTATTCACTCGCATTAATTCTTACGACAACACTATTCTCTTGCTCTGATGACATTGAGCAGGACAATAGCAAAACCACATCCAATGCAGAGGAACAATCTGCAACGAACCTTTTGACAAGAGCGTCTATTGCTACTTCTGATAGCGTTATTCCACTTGAGATGAACGACTCAATGAGATACCTCTTGAGTCTACAAAAGAAAACCAAGCAACCACGAATGGCAATGCCAATACAGGAAAACTACGATGCTAACTTTAGCAGCAATATGCTGGCTATAAGGGAGCTCCCTGTCACGATAGAGGTAATGGAAGCGGGTAAGGATAAAAGCAGGAAATATCTGTACTGTGACAAGGCTGGCGCAGAGGTGAAACTTTCTGGTACAAAAAACCAATATGACATGGATCAGCAGTTCTATGTCAGGATTCTTCCTGCTGCCACAGGTATCCCATATATGCTATATTCAGAAAAAAGCAAAACGCCACTTACGATAGGACATTACAAAAAAACTCCAAACATTAACATTTTGATGTCATCTCCAAATGATGATTTTTCCAGTTCTTTTATAAGTTGGGATTTAAAGCCTTCAAGCACGCCTGGGTATTTTGCCATTGAGAATAATATGTTTTTAGGACAGAAAACCATAAATGGAGTATCATCTGTATTCAATTACTATCTGGAGGTGAATGACAATGATGATATACGTTTTGCTGAATATACAAAGAAAAACCAGCAGCATTTTCTCATAAAGCCTATAGACAAGTTTACAGTTACCAATGTGGACTTTGACCTTGAAAACGCAAAGGTTATAGACGCTGAGCCATTTGAAGCAAATTACAGCATAAAACATAAAGGTAGTCCAAATATTACATACCAAAAAACCGTATATCTTAGTGTGGCGGAGAAAAGTTGGTTCCAACAAAACCGTAGTAACATTAGATTTGATTTAATAGATTCTACACGACTAAGAATGCCTACGGTAGTGGCAAGAAAAGCCCTGCTGATTGATGGGGATAGCAACATGGTAAGATACATAACTTCAGGCTATCAAAATGTCTATTCAAATAGGAAATGCACTATTAGTTATACTACCCCAGGAACCATGGACAAATGCCTAATCATGGTCTCAGTGAAGTTCACGGCTTATAATGTGGAGGTACCTTATACGGTATACGCAAGATATAACGATCGTGAGATAAAATTCACAGGAACATGGAAAGGTTATGTAATAGCCGATCCAGAATTTGTGCCTCCTATCCAAACAACACGTTATTTTGACATGATAACAGGTGAGGAATTATTTAGTAAAGCAGGCGCGAAATCTTTTAAAATGAAGAAGTAATGAGAATGCGTATTTTTAAATTGTTGACCATCTCGGCAGCTATTCTTGCGTCTTGTTCAGAAATGGATGAACAGGGCGGTAATATTGCAGGAAATAGTTCCGAGTTACGTGACACAATATATCAAGTAAGAAATCCAAATCTTCCTTGTGTAAAGACACATGGGCTTGGTAATGGCAGTTTCATGTCCACTCGCGCAACTGCCAATGAAGACAAGAATGGAAATTCAGGAGAACTACTTGGATATTCTTATAAGATGGGCAATACTATTTTGGGCGATCCGCAAAATGTCGGTCTTCAGGTTATAGACATTGACAAGGTATCCGATTATGACCATTCGCTCATATCAAAAAATCACATAGGGCACTCTTCCGTTGGAGGCTTTTCTTATGCTGACTATGATGACTTTCTGAAAAAGTCACAGTTGATAAAGAAATCCTCATCCGGGTTCAGTCTCAATATATTTGGTTTAGTCAAAATTGGTAGGAAGCATAGAAACACGAAAGTGTTTGCTTCCTATATTAATGATTCTACCCGTTCTGTATATGGAGAGGCAAATGTTGCTTATTACAATTCAGAGTTTAAGCTGAATCCATCTGAGAGTTCTCTACACGTTTATGCTTTGACTTGCCTATCAAAGTCTTTCATGAGGGACCTTTATGGCTCACCAACGGGTAACATACTTAGTAATTATGGTGACTTTATCATGACTGATTATATCACAGGCGGTAAGATGACCGCATTGCTTGCAGGCATGACCAAGTCGACAGTCTCTGTCCAAGAACGGCTGCAAGCCATGGATCAGGAGATTAATGCCTCGAGGGACTTTACCGATGACGAATTGGTGAGAAATGACGACAACAACGTCTTTTTCTCAAAAGCTTCAAAAATATCAGACAAAATGAAAAAGGTCTTTGAGATTGGGATTAAATCGAATGTCTATGGACGCTATAATCCGCAAACCATCAATCCTTTGTGTGAGGTTGTCACAGTGGACTTTGACAATATGCATTGGTTTGAGAATAAGAACCTAAATATTAAGTATATATACAGTAAAGAGAACAAGGTGGCGTTTTCTGTATATGAAGACGATTTGGAAGGCGACTACGTGCTTGACGAATACGGTATCAGAGATTGGTTTGATGAAAAATGTACATACAAGAGCATTGCTCTTGGCACGATAACCAGAACATTTAAGATCATTGGATTATGAAAATAAGAAACGCAATATTATTTTTGTTCGTGGCTGTGCTGACATTCTCTTCATGCAAGGAAAGTGAGGATAACCCTGTAATAACCATGAGCCCCACTACGGAGAAAATTCTTGCCGAAGGTCTTAACATAGGTGCTTACGGTAAAGATACCACCGTCTTATTTCCCAAAGCTGACGGATATAAGATTGATATTAGCTATGCCACAGGTTCCGGCAAGTGGTGCAGGGCATCTGAAATCCCAGAGTCGGATAACTATCAAGCAGAGTCGAGTAACAATCAAACAGCGGTGCGTATAGTATGTGCGAAATCAGACGACTCGCTGCTCATTGCAAGGGAAGCAAAAATTACGCTTTCTTCTTCGTATAATAAATATGTAATCAATGTGAAACAAAGGCCTCACCAGCTTGCTTACTTCAAGGATAAGGTGATTTATATCCCAAACACGGGAGGAGACTTTAAAATGTCTGTGTTGGCAAATACAAAATTTGAAGTTTATGCAAATTCTGGCAAATGGTTAACTAAAAATTCTGACCCAATAAAATGTACCGAAGCCAAGGCAGTTGAGGTTCCGTTTTACGTAAGCTTGAATACAGGATTAGGAAGAAGTGATTTTTATCGCATCTTAGGAAATTACTACGACTACATCAATCCCGCCCCTGGCTATGTTTATGATGATAAGGGCCCCACAATTATGATTATTCAAGAGCCACGTACCTTACATGAAGCTGAAACCGTGGACGTGGACAAGCCAGAGTTCCACGTGGGTGGTCTTGAAACAATGTTAGGACATGACAAGGAAAATCTTTCCAGATTGAAGAAACTTACCGTAATAAACATGATTAAGCATTCTGATGTGGATTATGCAGCCATAATAGCCGCTCTGAACCTTGACACGTTGGATATGTCCCTGTGTAATTATTATGCTTTTGAAGATAAGAGAAGTATTGGACAAAGAATGTTTTTTGGTTGTCACCTGTCGTGCATTGCCTTGCCAAAAGGCACGGAGCGTATATATAACGAAGCCTTTGCAAATTGTGCCAACCTCAAGACGGTTAGCCTGCCGTCGAGTGTCAAGAGCATAGGTATACTGGCGTTCGCGAGCTCCCCTAAAATAGAGGAGATATTGATACCCTCAGACTCAAAACTCCAATATATCTATGACGAGGCTTTCAACACTGGCGGCACCATGACGAGCCTTTTCATACCAGCGACGACTGAATTATCAAAGGATGCGTTTAAGGGTCTTCGGGTAAAGGAATTGCATATAAGGTTGTCAACTCCGCCTACGCTGAATCCAGACAACGAGGTTGACCGCGGTGCCAGCGTGTTGTATGTGCCCGTAGGCTCAAAGGAAAAGTATGTCTCCGCAACCTATTTCAAGGACTTCGGAAGAATAGTTGAAGAATGAACGGAATCTATCAAATAATCTAACCTGACGAACAGTTTGTACTCGAAAGACACCACGGCTTGGTATTCACGGTACCAAGCCGTGGTTCTAACTTTATATGGTCTAAATCTTTCTAAAACTTGTTTTTCACCATCACCGCTATTGTCTTCATGCGCACGTAGTTGTAGCTCAGATACATGAAACCACGATAGGGATTATTGGTGCCCCATGAGTTCTTGGCGATGAAATATAATCGGCCATTGGCATCTCTCGCGATTCCGCACAACTCCATGCAATGGTCGTCGGTGGTTTGGAATTGCTCAAAAGCCCGCTGACGCTCCGCCTGCGTAGGCTCGTGACGCTCATCGGGCAAGGTGGCACAACCGCGCTGAAAGCTGAATCCAGACTCGGAAGTGTCGCCCTCCCAACACACAGGATGCCCATGGCGCAGGGATTGGACTATGGTATCCATCAGCTGGTCGATAGGCACGTTGCGGAACGTGTCGAGCATGCGGTTGTCGGCCGACTCCAATGCGAAAGCCTTGCCAAAAGGGTGATGCGTGAAACTCGTCAACGCCACGTAGTCGCCATTGACGTAGACGCTCTCGGCAAACTGGCTCGGAGTGTAGCTCACGCCAAGCATGAAGAGCGAGGGCGGAAGATAACCTATCTGGCGGTCGAGATTGTCGCCAAGCCTCTTGTCGAGCATGCGAAGGCTCCTTGAGGCACGCGCCACCTGCATGGCCATACGGGAAAGGGAGTTGTAGTTTACGCTGCCGCAGGGATAGTAGCTGTCGTAAGGCTCAATGCCATAACGCTCCATGAGCCTCAACGCCATCGGCGCCATGCCGCGGAGCGACACCCCCACCCTGCCACGCGTGAGATAATAGGCGCGCGCCTGCTCCTGAAGCCACAAGCGGGCGAGATAGTCGGGCGATAGGTTCACGGAGTCGCCCATCTCCAGCCGCTCCGTCTCTATGGTGGCAAGCATGGCGTAGGCCCAGCAAAGCTCGCTGTGGCCCTGGTCCTTCACGGGCGTGGTCTTCAGCACCACCTCGTTGCGGAAACGCCTATTGTCAGGCTTGGCAAACCTGCCCGCGCAAGAAGAGAGAGCCACGGACAGCAAGATCAAGAATAAGACAGAATGCCTAAAAATGATTTTCATTATTCGTAGTCGTATTTCACCGCAAAATTAAGCATTTGCATCCTGTTTCGGTTCAGAAGACTTACTTTTTCATGCCCAATCCTGAAAGATGTCAGAAATATTGCCTATATTTGCAACATAAACCTTATTAAAGACTGAAATCACTATGATGCAAGAACTAATTGATACACTCCACAATGATCAACACACGCTGGTGGTGCTTCACGATGGCCGCATAAGCACATTCGACGGCCAGGGCGTGCGCCGGCTATACAACATCATGAACGACGAGCCCGAACTGCTCTACGACGCCAAGGTTGCGGTGAAAGCCGTCGGGCGGTCTGCCGCCGCCATGATGGTCGACGGCGGCGTGGCGGAGATGTTTGCCGAATATATCTCCCAGCAGGCTTTCGACACATTGACCAGCGCGGGCGTAAAGGTATCCTTCGGCAAGAAGCTCGAGCACCGCGAGTTTCTTGAAGTGTGGAGGAAGTTGGGGGAATAAAATCGAATTCCCCCATTCACACACCGTACATTCCGTGTCCCTATTTAGGGTATTTTGTGCAATCGCATTTTCACTGGAATCGCGAGATGTGATTCCAGTGAAATTGCTATACAATTCCAACAAAAGCGGCATTCTACAATAGCATATTGATTACTATACTCACAAGTACAAACCAAAACGTCAGAACAGTGGGCAATATTGCTTACTTTTAGTTATTTTAACGCGCTTTATTTCTCCATTTCGTTTTTTCTCATCATCTTTGCACTGTTTTTAATGTATTAACATCAAACTTACAGCTTATGGGAAATTTTTTATTTTCAGACTCAGAGCTATCGGAATTAGAAACTCTGAAGATCATGGGAGGCACAGATTTCATTTCTGAAGCCCAGGCAGGGTGCATTAACAAAGCTAGAGGATGTGGTATAAATACAAATCAAGCATCTTGCATAAACGCGGTTTATGCCTGCGGTTAAACTATTACTCTTACAAATGTAAAGTTAGCCTTTTTATATAGACTAACTTTACATTTACATTCGCATGATTATGAAATACAGTTATTACAACTTGGTATATTATGATGACCAATATAGTTATTGGTTTAATACCCTACATCGCACATTCTTTAGGCTTTCAAGAGAATTGGGGCACAAATTGGAAGACTTTTCCGTAAACTTGGCAAGCTTAAAATCAGGATGTTATGACATGTATAAAAAACTGGTCAATAGTGACTTTATTGTACCAAGAAGTACCAATGAACTAGAATTATTCAGACAAGAAAATTCAAAGGCTATTCATTCTAAAGATTATTTCTTGATTGTCTTGCCAACATTAAATTGCAATTTTTCTTGTTGGTATTGTATACAGAAACATGTCGAATCAATAATGCCAGAAAGTGTATTAGAAAGACTAAAAAAGCATATTGATTATGCCGTAGACATATGCAATATCACAAGTTTGCAGATTGAATGGTTTGGCGGTGAACCATTTATGTATTTCAAACAGATAATAATTCCCTTGTCATTATACGCCATCGCCAAATGCAAACAAAACAACATCCCTTTTCTTAACAGTGCTACAACAAATGGTTTTTATTTAAACGAAAACGTGTCTAAGTCCTTACAAGAATTAGAATTTCAAAGTTTTCAAATAACACTAGATGGTGAACAAAAGTTTCATGACAAAGTTAAACATCAGAAGAATTGTAGTTCAGCATTTAAGCATGTTCTTTCCAACATAAATAAATGCTTAACTATAAACTCAGAGATTGTTGTATATCTAAGAATAAACTACACTCATAAAAACTTGACAAAAGAAATAGTTGAACAAGTTAATGAATTCATTGAGCCTACAAATAGAAAGAGGATTATCATTAGAATGAAAAAAGTATGGCAAGAAAAAACAGATAAAAGTTTTTCTTCCCAAATATCATACATTCAATCTTTATTTGCCAATGCAGGATATAGAATAGAATATTTTGAACCTCTGCCTTTTTATTCTTGCTATACTAATAAAGAGTATTACAATGCTGTCAATTTTAATGGCAATATCGTAAAATGTACAGCTTGTAACGACTTGTATGATAGCACAACAGAAGGCAAGTTATTGGACAATGGAGAAATTGCATGGAACAAACCTCGCTCACAATACCAATGCATATCATATGAAAATGCACAATGCCTTGCATGTAAAAAACTTCCTATTTGCATGGGGGTGTGTCCCCATGACTTCATTAATGGCATAACTATTTGTAAATATGAAGCCGAGGAATTCGACTTTAAAACGACAATTATAAACTACATTAATCAAGCTTATGAAAAGTAGGGCGATTTTAATATTACTCTTGTCGTTGTCTGTAAACTTGATGGCACAAAAGACAGACTCAATAGCTTCAAAAGTTGATTTGAACGAAATCGTTGTTACTGCAAGAAAAACCACATTAAAAGGTGACCATGAGCTGATTTTCATGTCTGATAAAAATCGTTCATTTGGAACGAATGCCTTGGATGCGGTATCTTCCTTGGCTCAGTTTAAAACTGACATAAACGCATCCAACTTATTGTCTGCAGACAGAAAGAGCGTATACGTATTGATAAATGGTGTACCTGCCACTCCCAATGAGCTCCGGTCTTATAAGGGTGATGACATCAAATGTGTAGAATATTACCCGGTAGCCCCTGCCCAATACATGACAGTGACATCCGGCCCGGTGGCAAACATCATTCTAAAAAACAGAATAGCCTGTTTCGTATCTGCAGATATTTCGACCAGCAATTCTGTGAATACAGGATTCGGCACCAACCAGCTGGGGCTAACCTTTGCCGACTCGCTGAATCAGGTGAAAGTGAATTATATTATAGATTATCGCCATATCGGTGACAAAAGCCAATGCTCTGTATACAACTATTCAGAGCCACATGTTTATGAAGGCAAAAACAATGTTTATGAAGGATGCTTTCAATATCTGCAAACGGCTTACCAACGCAGTTGGGGCAAGCATTTATTCAATATAGAATTAAATTATACCCATGATGGCGACAAGCAAAAGGAGCCTACCACAGCACGATATGAATCAGATGGCAAATACATTACGGCATACAACAATAGTCTTTTGAATAACCGGCTGCGATCATTCGCTGCCGACCTCTATTATAAATGTCAGTTTTCTGACAAACAGTCATTGGCATTCAACCTTGTCAATACGTACTCTTATTCTACTGTAGACAACCATATAGAACAGGATGGCATTCAGTCTACATCATCATTCTTCAGCAATCATGTTGAATCGTTGATAAGCAACATTGCTTACGAATTATCATTATGGGGTGTAAAATGGAGTATAGGAGAAAGATCCGAATATAAAAAGAATCGTCAGCATTATCTAAATGACATATACCAATCTTCCAACATCAGCAATTTTGCATATCTTGGCTTGCACAAAAGATTTGGTAAAGTCACTGTCTACCCAACCGTTGGCATCAACTCAGTTGAAACAAAAACAGAAGAAAGCAACATACATAACACGATTCCGTACCTAAGGCTTTACACCGACTGGTGGGGCAAAGGAAAATTAGAGGGGGTTAGCGTACAAATGACAACTTTGGTAAACACCATATGTCCAACAAGCGGGCAGTTGTTGTCATCGCCAACGTATTTGGAACGTCAATTCGTGTCAATTGGCAATCCACAACTCAAGCCATATTGGAATGGTAGCATAACGTTATACCTGTTGTATTTTGGCAAAAACGATAATTACATCAATTTATCATATGCTCCTTCTTACTCGCGCCGCCCATTTGCGACCACGCTCTATATGAAAGATGGAATGGCCTACTCCCAACCACAGGAAATATCCGATGTGGTAAAGCACCAAATGAGCCTTACAGGAAGTTGGCATCCTTTCCCTTGGTTGGAACTGGCACCATACTTGGAGTATTACCACACATCATATAGCACCTTACAGCAACACGTGTGCTTGCCTTACTTCCGGTATGGAGGAGGAATCACATTCCCGCTGAAGAACTGGAACCTTGGCATCTATGCCAACTCGCCAACCAAAGAAGCTGAAGGTGATTTAATAGAACATGGGAGCGCACAATATGCCGCCAAATTACTTTGCAAGTACAAAAAATGGTCATTTGGCATGGAATGGCATTACTCTGGTCATAACGAATATACATCAGGAAAGGCAAAGGATTTCAACTATAAAAAGACAATGGAATGGAAACCCTTGCATTCTCTGGTCTTGTTTACTGCCACCTGCTACCTTTCAAAGGGAAAGAAGAGTGAACATGATGACAAATCACTTAACAACACAAGCGAAGACTACGGATTGACCAAAGACAATTCTCCCACGAGACCTCATTGACATCGAGACACAATCGGGCAAGAGACTAACACAATATTTGGAGGAAGTTGAAAAACAAGAAGTCTCACTCACCATCCCCCTCACGGGGAAGGGTGAGCGAGACTCAAATATAGATAAGAGAATTTTATAGTCTCTTGTGCGTCATGATGTCGAGCACCATGTCGTCGGTAGGATTCATGGCCTCCTTGCCAATCGACGTGAGGTTGTGAATGCTCTTGTCCACATCGTTGTCCACTATGCCCTCGGCCGCGGTGACTTGATGCCGCTGCATGGACAGGAGCGCGGAAAGCAGCGCGGAAGACACTCCCGAACAAATCTTTATGCTGCACGACGGCTTGGCCCCGTCGCAAATCATGCCCGTGAGGTTGGCAACCATGTTTTGTATCGCCGCGCACACGCGACCGTAGTCGCCTCCCATAAGGTAAACGATGCCGCAACTCGCGCCCGTGCTTGCTACGACACAGCCACAAAGGGCCGACAACGCGCCAAGGCTCTGCTTGATATAAATGGCGGTGAGATGCGACAGTGTAAGCGCGCGAATCAGCTCCTCTTCGGTATTCTCATTCTCTTTGGCAAACACCGCCACTGGATTGGTGGCGCAGATGCCTTGGTTGCCAGAGCCGCTGTTGCTCATCACGGGAATCATGGCACCGCCCATGCGAGCATCGCAGGCTAGCGCCGTCTCGGATATGATGTGAGAGAATATAGAGTCGCCAAAGATGCCATGGCTCAGCGGACGGTCGATGGTCTTGCCAAGACAATGGCCATAGTTGCCCTTGCGGCTCTCCTCAGCGGCGCGGATGTTGTAGTCGCGCGCCTCCTCCATGAAGGCAATCTCTTCAAGTGGGCTGGTCGTGGCAAACTCCCACACTGTCTTCATGTTGAGGTCCAACCCCTTGTGCTCCTCGGCACTTTCCGTGCAATCACGCTTATCAAGCAACACCTTGCCATTGCAACACTCATAGACGAAGTTGGTATGGCTTCCGGCAATGACCGCCGTGGCACTGTCGTCGCCTGCCGAGCACGTAACCTCAATATACAGTTTCTCCGTGATATTCTCCTTCAACTTGATGTCGATGCGGCGAGAATCGGCAATATATGCCTTGCCCTCCTCAAGCGTTTCGGGCGTGAGATCCTTGATGACCTCAAGCTGGTATTCGCTTTTGCCCACAATGGCCCCAAGCGCCACGGCAATTGGCAAGCCTATCATTCCCGTTCCGGGAATGCCTACGCCCATGGCGTTTTTCAGCATGTTGCCGCTCAAGAGCACCCGTATCTTCTCCGGGCGTTTGCCCAAGTCCTCGGTAGCCCTTGCCGTGCATAGCGCCACGGCCATAGGCTCCGTGCAGCCCACGGCGGGCACCACTTGCCGCTTGATAAGCGCGATGATTTGTTCACGTATGTCTTTGTCAAGCATAGTTCTTCAATGGTAAAATTATAGATGTTTCCATATAGTCACAAGAAAGGCTTGACGGCCAAGCTGTCCGTCAAGCCTCCCCCTCTTTATTAATGCTTGTAAGCATCAAGGCCCTTCTTGAGGAAGTCGAGATAAGCCGACACGTCCTCCTTGTAAGTGAACGATCCCGATAGCACGTTGCCATTGTTGTCGAGCGTGACGTAGAACGGCTGGGCGTTGGCCCCGAACTTATGGCTCTGTAGGTAGCTCCACTTGTCGCCCACGGTGTGAAGCGTGCGCTTCTGGCCGTTTGGCATGGTCACCTCCATGGGCTGTGGCAACTTTGTCTTGTCGTCCACGTAAAGCGAAATGAGCACGTAGTCCTTCTCCAGTTTTTCTGCCACCGATGGGTCTGTCCACACCGAGGCTTCCATCTTGCGACAGTTGACGCAACCGAAGCCTGTGAAGTCGAGCATCACGGGCTTGCCCTGCGCCTTGGCCGCGGCCATGCCCGCCTCGTAGTCGGTGTATTTGGCCTCAACCACGTGGTTGTTGAGATTGAAGTCCTGGGTTGTGATAGGAGGTGCGAATGCCGACACCGCCTTGCAAGGAGCACCCCAAAGACCTGGAACCATATATATTGCGAATGCCAACGAGCACAAGCCAAGCATGATGGCAGGCACGGGCATAGGCTTCTGCATGTCGCCACCGATAGCATCTTGCTGGAACTTAAGCCAACCAACAAGATAAGCTCCAAGGGCTATGAAGATGACTATCCAAAGCGACAGGAACACCTCGCGATCCATGATGTGCCAACCATAGGCAAGGTCAGCGACAGACAAGAACTTCAACGAGAAGGCCAATTCCACAAAACCAAGAACCACCTTGATTTGATCCATCCATGAGCCGCTTCGCGGACTCTTCTTCATGAGCGTGGGGAACATGGCGAACAACGCGAAAGGCACCGCAAGGGCAATGGCGAAGCCAAACATTCCAACGGCAGGAGCGAGCCAGTCGCCGGACGTGACAGTCTGCACGAGCAAGAGGCCGATGATTGGCGCGGTGCACGAGAAGCTCACGAGCACGAGCGTGAAAGCCATGAGGAAGATGGAGATGAGACCCGTGGTGCTCGAAGCCTTGTTGTCCACTTTATTGGCCCAACTGTCTGGGAGCTTGATTTCAAACCATCCGAAGAAGCTCACTGCGAAGACAACGAGCAAGAGGAACAGGAAGATGTTGAACACGGCGTTGGTAGACAGTGCGTTGAGCGTTGACGGGCCGAAGACAGCCGTTACGCCAATGCCCAAAGCGAGATAGATGACGATGATTGAGATGCCATAGATGACGGCATCGCGCACGCCGCGCTTCTTGTTGTCCTTGGAACGCTTGAGGAAGAAACTCACCGTCATGGGGATGATAGGCCAGATGCACGGCATTACCAAAGCCAAAAGGCCGCCAACGATACCCATAAGGAATATATACAGCAATGAATGGTTGGCAAGGTCGTTGGTGCCGCCAAACTGCTGAAGCTGCTTGACGACAGGCTGCCAGAGGGCATCCTTGTCGCTTTGGGAGAGAGACGCACTCGCTGCGGCGTTGGCCGCGGCAAGAGAGTCGGCTTTGACCGAATCGGCACCTTGAGCGGCTGTGGCGGCGACCTCATCGTCCACTGGCATGTCAGTGGTGGCGGCACTGGCATCCTGGGCATCTTGCTTGCCATCGCCGGCCACGGCTGGGCTCTTGCCGCTTTTCTTTATATCCACGCTCGTGGGAGGCATGCAGTTTTGGTCGTTGCAAGCGCCATACTCCAAGTAAGCGTCGATGTGATAGTTGGGCTTGGTGAACTTGACCTTCTGCACGAACTCCACGCTACCCTCGAAATAGCGAAGGTTCATCTCGAAGAGCGGGTCATACTTCTTTATCTCGTGACCACGCGGCTGCAACTTGCCCACAAGCTGCACGCCATCGAGCTTGTTGACGTTGAACGTGGCTGAGGTTGGGCCGTCACCGCCCAAGCCCGTGCTATACACATGCCAGCCACTGCTGATCTTTCCCGTGAAAACGATTTCGCCCTCTGCCGTATTGTTTGTCTTCAACGTGGAAGAGAACTTCACGGGATCCAGCATTTGGGCATTGGCCATGATGCCGACGAGCATCAGAAGGGCCAGCGTCAATAGTTTTTTCATTGATTGTATGGTATTCTTTCTTTTTGTTGTTTTATCTTTAATACGTCAACGCATGCGAAAGGGGTATAAGACAACATGGATATTCATGTTTTTTAACCCTACATGACGCCAATCCAGCGCAATATGTCGTTCAGGTTGGCCACCACCATCAGCAAGATAAGCACCGTGATGCCTACATACTCCGCCTTTATGAGGAAATTCTCGGAAGGCTTGCGACGAGTGATGATCTCATAGAGCAGGAACAGCACATGGCCACCATCGAGCGCTGGGATGGGAAGAATGTTCATGAAGGCGAGGATGATGCTGAGGAATGCCGTCATCATCCAGAAAGCATGCCAATCCCATGTCTGCGGGAACAGGGAGCCTATGGCCCCGAAGCCTCCAAGACTCTTGGCGCCATCGGCGGTGAACACGTATTTCATGTCGCTGACATAGCCCGACAGCACGTCCCAACCGTATTTCACGCCAGCCGGGAAACTCGCCAAAAAGCTATAGCTGACGTGGGTAATCTTGTCCTTGTACATATACTCAGGCCCACCCACGGCAAAGCCGAGCTTCGCGTCGGGCGTGAGCATGGCCATGACCGTGTCGCGCTTGGCGTTTGTCTTCTCTATCACGAGCGATACCGTGCGGAGGCGCAAGCTGTCCTTATGGGTGTTTACGGCGGCAAGCTGGTCGCTGATGACGCCCACCGCCTCGGTGAACTCATTGTATGAGTCTATTGCCTTGCCGTTGACGGCAAGGATCTTGTCACCCTTGCGCATTCCGGCCTTCCAAGCCGGCGATGCCACAGAGTCGTTGTCGGCCACGGGTATGGACTGGAACACGGTGTCGGCGACAGCCGGAACAAACGGACGAACAAACTGCGGGGTCACCTTCAGCATATTGAGCAAGTTGAGATTGCCAGGCAAGTTTATTCGCACCTTCTTGCCGTCGCGCAACACGTCGCAATACTTAGCTTCGGAAATGTCGCGGAACACGTCACCACCAAAGTCCTTGAACGGGCGTATGTCGGTGCCAAGAAGGATGTCGTGATCCTTGAAGCCATACGACTTGGCTTCCTTGTTGAACTTCATGCCCTGTGACATGTCGGCCACACGAACGTAGCTCTCGCCCCAATGAAACATTATCATGGAATATATGAAGAGGGCAAGGATGAAGTTGACCGTCACACCGCCCACCATGATGATGAGACGCTGCCAGGCTGGCTTCACGCGAAACTCCCACGGCTCCGGCGCGCGCTTCATCTGCTCGGTGTCCATGCTCTCGTCTATCATTCCGGCAATCTTGCAGTAGCCGCCCAAAGGCAACCAGCCCATGCCATACTCCGTGTCAGACTTGCGGGGCTTGAAGCTGAAGAGTTTGCCGCTCCACTTGCCAAGGCTGACATCGAAGAAGATGAAAAACTTCTCTACCCTCACACCGAAGAGCTTGGCGGCTACCATGTGGCCTCCCTCGTGAAGAAGCACGAGCAGAGAGATGGCGAGGATGAATTGTAATAGCTTTATGAGGAATACTTCCATTTGTTTTATTATTAATATGTGTTAAGCCTTAAGCAGAGAGGCCGCTATCTGGCGCGCCTCAGCGTCGGTTTGGAAATAAGTGTCGAGATTGGGTGTCTTGTCAAACGAGGCTTGCCGCATGGTCTGCCCTATGACATCCGCCATTCCGAGGAACGAGCACTCTCCACGACGGAAAGCGGCGTTGGCCACCTCGTTGGCGGCATTCAGTATGCACGGCATGTTGCCTCCTTCGCTTATTGCTTCGTAAGCCAAGCGCAAACATGGGAACTTGCTCACGTCTGGCTTGAAGAACTCCAGCTTTTGGGTGCTGAAAAGGTCGAGGCGGTCGCCATCGAGCGGAAGTCGCTTCGGGAAAGAGAAAGCATACTGTATGGGAAGCCGCATGTCGGGCACGCCGAGCTGCGCCTTCACCGCTCCATCCTTGAACTGCACGCCGCTGTGCACCACGCTCTGCGGATGCACCAGCACCTCTATCCTTTCGGCCGGCACGCCAAAGAGCCATTTAGCCTCCATGACCTCGAAGCCCTTGTTCATGAGCGATGCCGAATCGATAGTGATTTTCGCGCCCATCTTCCATGTGGGGTGGCGAAGGGCGTCGGCCGCTGTCACCGTGAGCAGCTGCTCATGGGTGAAATTGCGGAAAGGCCCACCAGAGCATGTGAGGAGAATCTTGTCCACCTCGTTCATGTCCTCGCCGACGAGACACTGGAATATGGCAGAGTGCTCCGAGTCGACAGGCAAGAGGTCAACATGATATTTCCGCACAAGGTCGAGAATAAGCTCGCCTGCCACGACAAGCGTCTCCTTGTTGGCAAGGCAAATCTTCTTGCGCGCCTTGATGGCACGTATGGTCGGCTCCAGGCCGGCGAATCCCACGAGTGCAGCGAGCACCATGTCGACAGGACCGGCCTCAACAATCTCACACAGTGCCTTGTGGCCAGCATAAACCTTCACGTCGGTGTCGGCGAGCTTGGCTTTCAAGGCTTCATAGTGAGCTTCGTTGGCAATCACCACCGCGGCGGGATTGAACTCGCGAGCTTGCTCGGCAAGTTTCTCCACGCTGTCGTTGGCGGTCAACGCGTAAGCCTCGTAAAGGTCAGGGTGCTGCCTTATGACATCAAGGGCTTGCGTGCCTATGGAACCAGTGGAGCCAAGTATGCAAATTTGTTTCTTCATCTGAACGTTTTCTACAATGATAATTGTCCGCCCGGGGAAAGCCGCTACAACGACAATAACCCTTCGGGTATTTCAACCGTGATGGTTTGGTTTTTCTTGTCTATTGCCTTGACCAACTCATGGCTTGCCGGAATCAGCATCTCGCCATTCACCGTATCTACTACAAAAAGCGGATTCGCGGTCGAGTCATCGATTGCCGTCACGGTGCCAACCATGCCGCCCGTAGACGCGTCCACGAGCTTGAAGCCAAATAGCTCTGCCTTTGATACTGTGTCAGCATCGTCATCGGAAGCGTCGCGAGGAAAGTAGACGTCGCAGCCTGTGAGGTCAGCGGCTTGCTCAAGAGTGTCTACACCCTCAAACTTGACCAACGCCACGACATCGGAACTGAAACGGTATTCCTCGAAGAAGAACGGCACAAGCAATCCGTCTATCATGACGAAAACGAAATCGGCATCCTTACGGTCGAACACGTCATCATCGAAAGAGAAGGCTATCTCACCTTTCACTCCATGAGGCTTGCCAAGGCCGCCTATGCGATATACGTCACTGAGCTTAATCATCGACACGCTGTATATTTGCCCCGAGGCCGTTGAGACGCTTCTCTATATCCTCATAGCCACGGTCAATCTGCCCAATGTTCTCTATGCGGCTCGTGCCCTTCGCGCTCATGGCCGCTATGAGCAGGGCAATGCCCGCGCGAATGTCAGGACTCGACATGCGACCCGCCCTGAGCTGTATGCGATGGTCTTGACCCACCACCACGGCACGATGAGGATCGCAAAGTATAATCTGCGCGCCCATGTCGATGAGCTTGTCGACAAAGAAAAGGCGGCTCTCAAACATCTTCTGATGAATGAGCACCGTGCCGCGCGCCTGCGTCGCCACCACGAGCAGCACGGAGAGCAGGTCTGGCGTGAGACCCGGCCACGGAGCGTCGGCAAGGGTCATTATTGTGCCGTCGATAAAAGAGTCTACTATATAATGCGACTGGTGAGGCACTATCAAGTCGTCGCCCTCAGCCTTCAACTTCACGCCCAAGCGGCGGAAAGCGTCTGGAATGGGTCCGAGGTTTCTGAGCGATACGTCTTTTATGCGTATGCCATTGCCCACCATCGCCGCCATGCCGATGAACGACCCCACCTCTATCATGTCGGGGAGCACGCGGTGTGTGGCCCCATGCAAGTGGTCAACGCCCACAATGGTTATGAGGTTGCTGGCTATGCCGGAGATGTTGGCCCCCATGTGGTTGAGAAGATGGCAGAGCTGCTGTATGTATGGCTCGCACGCCGCGTGATATATCGTGGTGGTGCCTTTTGCCATTACCGCCGCCATGATGATGTTGGCAGTGCCAGTGACCGAGGCCTCGTCGAGGAGCATGTAAGTGCCCTTTAGCCGGTCGCCATGTATCTGGTAGACATCGCGCGTCTCATCGAACACGAATTTCGCGCCCAGGTTCTTGAACCCGAGAAAATGGGTGTCGAGACGACGGCGCCCTATCTTGTCGCCACCTGGCTTGGCCACCGTGGCCTTGCCGAAACGCCCGAGAAGCGGCCCATACATCAACACCGAGCCGCGCAGACGAGAGCATTTCTTCACGAACTCCACGCTGTCGAGGAAATCCAGGTTCACCTCGTCGGCCTGGAACGTATAGTCGTGACGGTCGTTGCGCGTCACCTTGACACCCACGTCCTGCAACAACTTTATGAGATTGTTCACGTCAAGTATGTCGGGCACGTTGGTAATGCGCACGGGCTCAGTCGTGAGCAGCGAGGCGCATATCACCTCCAAGGCCTCGTTTTTCGCGCCCTGAGGCATGATGGTGCCCTCAAGTTGATGTCCTCCTTCTATTATGAATGACTCCATAAGTCCAGTTTATTTTTTCTTGCGTTTCTTGCCATTGCCAGTTGGCGCCAAGGCCCTCATGTCAACCCGCTCAAACTTAAAGTGGTCGAGGTCGAGCTGTATCTTACCGTCGGTGAAGTTGGCGAGGTCACTCGCCACTTTCTCATCGTCGCAAAGGCCATGTCCCCATTGCACGAGGTCCCGCTTCATCTGGTTGGCGGTAAGTGCCGACAGCTGGTCGCGCTCCTCTCCTGGTTCCATGTTCTTCAACTTGCTGAAAAGCTCGAAGACCAACTTGCCATAGTGACGCACCGGTATCCTGCCCGTCTCATATTTGAGCGGCTGTGGCTTCTCGCTTATCACCTTTGCCTTGGATATATCGACTGGCCAGTCTATGTCAAGCTTGAAATCGCTTATCAACGCGAGCTGGTCCCATAGCTTCTGCCTGTAGTTGTCGGTTTGCGTCAACTGTGGGTTCATCAGTTTCATGGTGTCTATTATGGCATGGGCGCAGCGCAAGCGCTCGTCACGGTCGGGCAGCGTCATGCAATAGTCAACCATCTTCTGTATCTCGCGCCCATATTCCGGCAACACGAGTTTTTCTCGCTGGGTGTTATAGTCTAAACCTTTTATGTTCATGTAAAAATGATGTGGTTACAGGAGTTTGCGAGGCAACTTGGCCACGAAATTCTTCAAGTAGAAAGGCACAAAGTAGGCCACGTCCTCAAATTTGCCCTCGGCCATTCGCTTCTCGGCCAGCGGCATCATGTTTTTGGCCAAAGGCTCAATGTCGTCTATGAAGTGGGCATTGGGATGATTTATGACATCCCTACACTTCTTGGCTCCGTCGCCAAAGAAATACACCGGCCCCTTGTCGAGCCACTCCTTGTAAGTGTCGGCATCCACCACGTCGGCGTGGATGGGGCGCACCTCTTTGAGCGAGCGGTCGAAGAGCTGTGCGTAGACCTCCATGCGGCGAGCATCGAGCATAGGACAGAGCAACGCGTCCTCCTCCTTCACCATCTCATGAAGAAGCACTGGCACGCAAAGTATTTCCAGCGTAGGCACGCCCAAGAGCTTCAGGCCTCGGCCATAACAAATGCCCTTGGCCATGCTCACGCCGATGCGAAGACCTGTGTAACTACCTGGCCCACAGCTCACAGCTACAGCATCAAAAGGAATGCCATGGTTGTCAGTAAACGACAAAGCCTCGTCAACAAATGAGCCTAAGCGCTCAGCATGGTTGGGACCAGAATGATCCTCTTTCTCAAAAATGCAAGCACCATCTTGGCTCACGGCCACAGAACAAACGTTGGTGCTTGTCTCAATATTCAATACACAAGACATATTTTTATGCGTATTAAGCCAATATTATTCTTAATAAAGTGCAAATTTACTCCTTTTTCCATCCAATTTTGTACTTTTGCAGAAATTTAACGCACAAATAAACATGATACTCTCTATGACGGGCTACGGCAAGTCCGTAGTGGTTTACAAAGACAAGAAAATCAACGTTGAGATTAAATCGCTCAACAGCAAGGCCCTTGACCTATCCACGCGTGTGGCTCCGCTATATCGCGAGAAGGAGATGGAAATAAGACAATACATAGCAAAGAAGCTCTCACGCGGTAAGGTAGACTTCGCCCTTTGGACGGAGAAAGACACAGTGGTTGACGCCACGCCTATCAACGCTGCCCTCGTCGAGGACTACTACAAGCAGCTGAAAGCCATCTCGGAAAAGGCTGGCATACCAGAGCCTGCCGACTGGTTCAGCACGTTGACGCGCATGCCCGACGTGCTGACAAGGACCAATGTAGAGGAACTCAGCGACGAGGAATGGGAAGTGGTGAAAGGTGCGATAGAGCAGGCCGTGGACAACCTCGTGGCTTTCCGCAAGCAGGAAGGCGCCGCACTGGAGAAGAAGTTCCACGAGAAAGTGGACAACATAGAAAAACTTCTTATAAGCATTGAGCCATACGAGAAGAGCCGTGTGCCTAAGATAAAGGAATCTATAATAAAAGGCTTGCAGCAGATTCCGGAGGTGCAATACGACAAGAACCGCCTTGAGCAAGAGCTTATCTATTACATCGAGAAGCTCGACATAAGCGAGGAGAAGCAACGCCTGGCCAACCACCTCAAATATTTCCGTGAGACCATGGCGGAAGACCAGCCCAACGGCAAGAAGCTCGGCTTCATAGCGCAAGAGATGGGACGCGAGATAAACACCACTGGCTCGAAGAGCAACCAGGCAGAGATGCAAAACATCGTGGTGAAGATGAAGGATGAGCTTGAGCAAATCAAGGAGCAGGTGCTCAACGCGTTGTAAACATATTGTTGAACGTCTTTAATCAAAAGAATTGACATGACTGGCAAACTGATTATCTTTTCCGCGCCAAGCGGCTCTGGCAAGAGCACCATCGTGCAATGGCTGATGAAGGAGCACCCGGAATTGAACCTCGCCTTCTCAATAAGCGCCACAACGCGCGCGCCACGCGGCACGGAGCGAAACGGCGTGGAATATCTCTTCCTCACGCCAGAGGAGTTCAAAAAGAAAATAAGCGACGGCGAGTTTCTCGAATACGAGGAGGTTTACGCCGACCGTTTCTACGGCACACTGAAGTCGCAGGTGGAGAGCCAGGCCGTGCGTGGCGAGAACGTGGTGTTCGACGTGGACGTGAAAGGCGGCTGCAACATCAAAAAGCATTATGGCATGCGGGCGTTGAGCATCTTCGTACAACCACCATCCATAGAGGAGCTCAGGCGCAGGCTCGTGCATCGCGCCACCGACGCTCCTGAGGTGATAGAGCAGCGATTGGCAAAGGCTGCCTATGAGCTTACTTTCGCAAAGGAGTTTGACCATATCGTCGTAAACGACGACTTGGAGAAAGCCAAGCAAGACACTTACCGCCTCGTCAGCGATTTCCTTAAAGCTTAGCTGACAATGCCTATTAGCCAGCCACGCCGCATAGGCATCTTCGGAGGCAGTTTCAATCCCGTCCATGTGGGCCACATTGGCATAGCCAAGCGCATGCTAAGTCTTGCCCACCTTGACGAGATTTGGTTTGTAGTGTCACCGCTCAACCCCTTGAAGAAGTCTTCCACAGACTTAATTGATGATGAAAAGAGACTTGAAATAACAAGGCAAGCTCTCACGGGCGAACATCATCTCGTGGCTTCCGACTATGAGTTTCATCTGCCTAAGCCTTCTTACACGTGGAACACGTTGCTGCACCTCAAGACCGACTATCCCGACTGCCAGTTCACACTTATCATCGGGGCGGACAACTGGCTGGCGTTCAGCCGCTGGGCAAAGCCCGACTACATACTCTCCCACTTTAACATCGCCGTCTACGCCCGACCCGACTGCCCGATAGACACGGCAACGCTGCCACGCAACGTGCGGCTATACGACACGGGCCTATACGACATTAGCAGCACCATGATAAGAAACAACATAAGGCAAGGACTGCCTATAACAGGCATGGTGCCAAGCCAAGTGGAAGAGATCGTTAAGGAGGCATATCTCACAGGGAAGTAGGATATTGTATCAAAAGCCAAGGCCAAACATGAAGTGAAGCCTGGGCTTTTTTCTTACCCACTACAACACAAATGGCAAAAGGTAGATGCCTGGCAAGGTTTCTCTGCCGAATCGCGTCTTTGTAGTTACGTGGAACTCGCATGGACTGCAACATGCGCCCACGCTGAAATGTAAAATATTATTGCCAAAATTTAACACTTCAGAACAGGTGCATATACAACGAGAAAACGACTTCGAGGTGCCCCTTGGCAACTCTTCCAGCCGGTTTTCGACCACATTTTCTTGCATTTTTGGCCAAATGTCGTCGGCTTTACGGCGTAAAGGCAACGCGATCACGGCGTGAAACCGTCGGCTTTAGGGCGTAAAGGCGATGCGATTACGGCGTGAAGCCGACGCTTTTTGATGGAATCGGCAACACATAGAGAGCCACAAAATCACAACCTATTAATATTCAATAGTTTACAAAAACGACCCAAGAATCGCGTTTTTTCGACCAAGAGACGTCTTGATTGAAAAAAAATGATTCTCAGACGACCATTTGTAAAATATTATCATCTGGTGCAGGGGCCAGTTTTATGCCGGCCCAGAGAGAATGTTCGACCGATAAAACACGCCCGTTTTCAATGGTTGGGACGTTTTTTGTGGGCCGGTATAAAACCGGCCCCTGCAATGCCATTCCCATTCGGGTCGCGTTATTTCACAACGACGTGTCCCACACGCTTTGCAGGGGTATGCCTTCACTCTAAATTCCAGAAGAGCCTAAAATTATGGCCAAAGACCATGTCTGTTTGGGCATAATTTTGTAACTTTACGGAAAATATAATGTTTGCGCCATGATAGAGCCGAAAAGAGTACCATACGGAGTGTCCGACTTTGAAAGGGTAATACGTGAAAATCAGTATTACGTAGACAAGACCATGTATATCCCGTTGCTGGAGAATCAACCCGACAACCTGATATTCATTCGTCCTCGCCGATTTGGCAAGAGCTTGTTTCTCAGCATGCTCGAGACCTACTACGACATCAAGAAGAAAGATCAATTCCAAGAGATTTTCGGTGACTTGTGGATTGGCAGCCATCCCACGAGCTTGCAAGGCAATTACCAAATACTCTCACTGGATTTTTCGCAAGTGGGAGGCAATATCGACAACCTTGAAGAGCGTTTCAACTCATATTGCGACATTTGCTTCGATGCTTTTATCAACCGATATGCAGAGTTTTATGGTGAAGAAATCCGAAAAGCCGTTCTTTCCACAGACATAGCTTCCAGCAAGTTGGCTATCATCCAAAAGTGTGCCAAGGAAAATCACTTTAAGCTCTACCTCATCATCGACGAATACGACAACTTCACCAACACCGTGCTCAACGAGCAGGGAGAGGAAGTGTACCACGCCATGACGCATGCAAGTGGCTTTTACCGCGATTACTTCAAGAAGTTCAAGGGGTCTTTCGCCAAGATTTTCATGATGGGCGTAAGTCCTGTCACCTTGGACGACGTGACAAGCGGCTTCAACATAGGTTGGCACATCTCCACCAAGCCTGAGTTTGACAAGATGTTAGGCTTCAGCACGGAAGACGTGCGCGCGATGTTCACGCGCTATCGCGACGCCGGGCAGATTCCAGCAGATAGCGACATCGAGGCCATGATAGCGGAAATCAAGCCATGGTATGACAACTATTGCTTCTCCGAAGAATGTCTAAAAAGCAAAGTTAGGGTCTTCAATTGCGATATGGTGTTATATTACCTCCGCAACTATATGGACAACGGTAGAGGACCCAAACAGATGATAGACCCCAACACCAAGACCGACTACAACAAGATGAAACGCCTGCTACAACTCGACAAGTTGGACGGCAACCGCAAAGGCATCATCCGCAAGATCACGGAAGAAGGAAGCATCGTGGCTAATCTGTACGAGACGTTCCCTGCCAGCGAAATCGTGAAGCCAGAAGTCTTCCCCAGCTTGTTGTTCTACTATGGCATGCTTACCATCAAGGATACTTTCGGCGACATGCTGGTACTCGGAATACCAAACAACAACGTGCGCCGCCAATATTATGGCTATCTGCAAGAGCAATACCAAGACATCAACCACATCAACCTGAATGATTTCGGATACATGATGACCTACATGGCTTTCGAGGGGAAATGGCAAGAGGTGCTCGGGTTCATGTCGAAAGCTTACGCGGAAGTGGCATCAGTGCGTGATGGCATCGAGGCAGAGCGCAACCTGCAAGGGTTCTTCATGGCTTATCTCTACATGAGCAACTATTACATCACGGCCCCGGAGCTGGAACTTAACCATGGCTACTGCGACTTTTTCCTCTTGCCCGACTTGACCCACTACCCTACCAAGCACAGCTACATCATCGAGCTGAAGATGTTGCCAGCCAAGGATTTCGAGAGCAAGGCTGAAACGCAATGGCAAGAGGCGGTAGAGCAAATAAACCGCTATGCCGCCGCGCCAAGAATAGAAGTATTGCGCCAAGGCACGACATTGCACAAGATCATCATCCAGTTCAGTGGGTGGGAAATGAAGAGGATGGAAGAGGTATGACATTCATGTTTCTGCATCAAAATGAGAATGATAAAGATTAACCCGAAATACGAGCACTGGAGACGTTTCATAGAGAGCATACCCGATGTTTTCGAACTGGAAGGCAAGGAGATATACAATAAGCGTAACCTCATCAAGGTGCTAACCGCTCCGGATGGAACGCTCGTGAATGTAAAGCGCTATCATATACCTCACGGTCCCAATCGGCTTGTATATTCATGGGGAATAAGGAAGCCGAAATGCCAACGGGCTTTCGACTATCCCATGATATTGAAAAACAAAGGCATAGAAACTCCTGAACCCATAGCATTAATAGAAGAGCGAAACTCTTTCTATTTGCTTGGATATAGTTATCTGATAACCCTTCAGTGCGACTATGGACACACGCTATATGAAGTGGGCAACGCCAAGCCTGGCAGTTACAAATCACTTGCAAAAGCTCTCGCCCACTTCGCGGCAAAAATACATGAAAGCGACGTGCTCCACAAAGACTTTACACCAGGCAATGTGTTGTGGAAACAAGACGATGAGGGCTTCCACTTCTCGCTTGTGGACATAAACCGCATGAACTTTGGCCCAGTAAGCGTCAAGCAGGGACTGTACAACCTACGCAAGTTTTGGGGGCCAAAGGACTTCATAAGGATTCTTGCCACGGAGTACGCCTTGCTTAGAAACGCCAATGTGGACGAAGCGGTGAACTATGTGATGAAAGAGCGTGCCAAGTTCTGGACGAGATACGGCAAGAAACATGAGATACCATTCAAATTGGAACTATAAATCAACAATGGGATATATAAAACGACACAGACTGTGTTATATCAGCCGCAACTATTACAACCTCACATCGGCAGGAAACAAGGCCAAGACTG
>DJQL01000041.1:17750-29701 GCA_002437565.1 Prevotella sp. UBA6387 | reverse complement strand
AACACTTCTTCAAGCGAGTCGTTGTAAGACGCGAATTCCTGGAGTTTCTTGCTCAAGTCAGACTTGATTTCAACAGCGATTTGGTTAGCGCGTTTGCCAATAATCACCACGCTCTCATAGATGTTGCCTGTCTCCGTGCACAAGTCCATGATATTACGTGTGACGGTGTTTACTGGAGCCTTTGATTTTCTGTAATCCATCTTAATACAGTATGTTATTGTAATCTTTTATTGTTAATCCTTAGCGTTTGCGGTCACTTCCTTGCATTTAGAGATGAAGTGCTCAGCCGTTTTCTTTTCCTTTGAATCAGGAAACTCGTTCAAGAAGCCATAACACTCGTCCTCAGCGTCTTGGTAACGTTCAAGCTTCTTCTCCTCAACGCTCTGCTCAGCGAGGTGAAACTTGCTTTTCATTATGAGGGTTGCAAATTCCTCACGTTTTTTCGTGTAAGGATAATCCTTGAGCGCGTTTTGCGATGTCACGATACACGCTTGATAGTTATTGCCGCCATCGTCACCCCCACTGTTGTTACCAAAATAAGTGCCGAGATTATAATAAAGCTCAGCCGAGTACAGTTCCTTTTGCACGAGCTTGTCCTGCAATTCAAAAAGCTTGTTCTGCGCATCCTCTTTATGCTTAGCGTCCGGGTATAAATCCATATACTCCTGAAAAGCGTTGATTGCTGCCACTGTCTCCGTTTGGTCAAGGCGTGGCTCCGGAGTGCTCATGAAGAGGCTTTGTCCCACATTATATTTGGCCATTTCGGAATAGTCGCCACGCGGATAAGACTTAACATACTTCTTGAATGTCTCTGCCGCTGTCTCGTAATCCATGTTCTTATATTCAGCCATACCGAGCATATACAAGCACTCCTGCGCATCCTGACTTCCTTTTTCGGGTACAATCAAGTCTTGCAGGAGAGATGCCGCACGCTGGTTTTTGCCCAACGCATAGCACTCTTTGGCATACTCATACTTATATTTGATGTCGCTCGACTTGTACACGCTGTTAAATTCCTTGGCGCAGCCGCTGAGGAGCACCAATGGGACAAGCGCAACTAAAGCTTGTTTTATCATACTCTCTTTTTATTGAGCCTTTAAATATGAATTGCAAATTTACACAGATTTATCTGGTAAACCAAACTTGTAGTGATTTTTTTAGCAAAATTTCGAGATTATATATTCATAACTGACATAAAATAACTAACTTTGTCAAGCATGAAGTTTCAAATATCATCCAAGTATAAACCAACTGGCGACCAGCCACAGGCCATCGCACAGCTTACCGAAGGCGTGAAAAGGGGCGACCCGGCGCAGGTGCTATTGGGCGTGACTGGATCAGGCAAGACGTTTACCGTGGCCAACGTCATAGCCAATGTCAACAAGCCCACACTTGTGCTGAGCCACAACAAGACATTGGCAGCACAGTTGTACGAGGAGATGAAAGGATTTTTTCCTGACAACGCGGTCGACTACTACGTAAGCTACTACGATTATTACCAGCCAGAGGCATACCTCCCATCCACCGACACTTACATAGAAAAAGACCTCGCCATAAACGATGAGATAGACAAGCTCCGCCTTGCGGCGGTGAGCGACTTGCTGTCTGGCAGGAAAGACGTGGTCATCGTGTCCTCGGTGTCGTGCATCTACGGCATGGGCGCGCCTGTGGCGATGCAAGAGAATATAATAAAGGTAAGGCAGGGACAGAAGCTGGACCGCAACGAGTTCTTGCGCAAGCTCGTCGGTTCGCTATACGTCAGGAACGACATCGACTTGCAACGTGGCTGCTTCTCCGTCAAGGGCGACACTGTCACCATAGCCATGGCCTACTCCGACTCCCTGCTCAGGGTGACGTGGTGGGATGATGAGGTTGACAGTATCGACGAGGTTGACGCCATCACCATGCACACCATTCAGCGCTTCGCCGAATACGACCTCTACCCCGCCAACCTTTTCGTCACGTCGAAGGAGCAAACTGATAACGCCATCCGCATGATCCAGGACGACCTCGTAAAGCAAGAAGCTTATTTTCACGAGATTGGCGACGACATCAAGGCCCAGAGAATCAAGGAGCGCGTGGAATACGACATGGAAATGATCAAAGAGTTGGGTCATTGCTCGGGCATAGAAAACTATTCGCGATATTTCGACGGACGTGAGCCTGGAGAGCGTCCTTATTGCCTGCTCGACTTCTTCCCAAAGGACTACTTGATGGTCATTGACGAAAGCCACGTCACCGTGCCACAAATCAACGCCATGTATGGAGGTGACCGTGCCCGCAAGCGCAACCTCGTGGAATATGGTTTCCGTCTGCCCGCGGCTTTCGACAACCGCCCATTGCGCTTTGATGAGTTCCATGACATGCTCCATCAAGTAATCTATGTATCTGCGACCCCAGCCAACTATGAGCTCCAAGAGTCGGAAGGCGTTGTCGTAGAACAGCTTATACGTCCCACGGGCTTACTCGACCCTGAGATAGAGGTCAGGCCTTCGGAAAACCAGATTGACGATTTGCTCGACGAGATTCTCACGCGCAGCCATAAACACGAACGTGTCTTGGTGACCACGCTCACGAAACGCATGGCCGAGGAGCTGACCGAATACTTGCTTAACCACAACATAAAGGCGAACTACATACACAGCGACGTGGCCACGCTCGACAGGGTGAAGATAATGAACGACCTCAGGGCTGGTGTCTACGATGTCTTGGTAGGCGTCAACCTCCTTCGCGAGGGTCTTGATCTGCCAGAAGTCTCGCTTGTCGCAATACTCGATGCCGACAAGGAAGGGTTCTTGCGCAGCCACAGAAGCCTCACCCAGACCGCGGGGCGCGCGGCGAGAAACGTCAATGGCAAGGTGATAATGTATGCCGACACCATAACGGAAAGCATGCAAAAAACGATAGACGAGACCACGAGGCGAAGGATGATACAGATGAAATACAATGAGGAACATCACATCACGCCAAAGCAAATCGTCAAGGAAATAAAGGACTCGCTGCCAGAGTCTGACGGCTCACAGAAGCAAAAGACGAAGCCAGGAATGGCATACAGCTACGTAGAGCCCGATAAGGCCGCATTCGCCGCTGACCCAATAATAAAGGAGATGACACGCCCTGAACTTGAGAAATGCATTGACAACACCAAGCGACTAATGGAAGAGGCGGCGAAGAAGCTCGACTTCATCCAGGCGGCTCAATATCGCGACGAAATGCTCAGGTTGCAAAAGATGATTGAACTCAAAAAAAGTTAAATCACGAGCATGTCTACGGATTGACAACGTTAATTTGTAATTTTGCCTTTTATAAAACGGCAATTTAACAAGAATTTTTAAACACTATGAAAATGAAGAAACTGATAGCCTCCGTCCTTGCTCTCATTCCCATGTTGGGCATGGCGCAAAATAATGTTTGGGAAATTCCAGACCAGCCACAGCAACAAGCCAAAGTGACCCAAAAGAAAGTAGTCCCCAAGATTGACCGGAAATATCTTGAGGGCGCCGTGCCAGAGGTGAATGGCGAGGTTATATTCACCCTTGACAAGGACGTGCCTGGAATGTCAGCCGACAGTATTTACGACAAGGTCTACTCCGTCATTTCCAGCATAGTGGAAGAAGGCAAGAGTTCCGGCTTGCAACCGCAGGCACGAATAGCGGCCGTCAACAAGGCCGAACACACCATTGCCGCTCGCGTGAAAGAATGGCTCGTGTTCACTTCGAATTTCATCTCGCTCGACAGGACAGAGTTCAACTACACGCTCATCGCGACGGCCTCAGACGGTCATGTCAACGTGAAGATGCAACGGATAAGTTACGCTTACGAAACTAACCGCAAAGATGCCTCGGGCATAAAGGAAAAGGCGGAAAACTGGATTACGGACAAGAATGCCCTAAACAAGAAGAAAAACAAGCTTTCGCCTATCAGCGGGAAGTTCAGGCGCAAGACCATTGACCGCAAGGACAATATCTTCCAGCGTATCTGCCAGGCTCTGAACGTGACATATTAAAACGGATGATGCGCCATAAGCGAAAAAAACGAACAACATGTTAGCAAAAAACTCATACAGGGACAAGCTGCAACTGCCAAAGGAAGACCATTTCCGCAATGTCCGCCAATGGCTTAACATTATCTTCATGGTGGGTGCCATCGCCGGTGTCCTGACATACTTGTTTCACACTCCACAGACCGTGGGAATAATAATAATCCTTGCTTCCATGGTCTTCAAAATAGTTGAATGCGCTTTACGCTTTATTAAATGAAGAAAATCCTTTCCTTCATCCTACTCGCATTCTTGTCGACTACTCCCATGTGGGCGCAGTTTGATGCAGACGATTACAATTCCATGGGACCAGACGGCGTGGTCACCAGCCAACGTAACCGTTCAAGCAAGCCCGACTCGCTCGGGACCGACAAGGAGATTCCCGAAGGCATACACGTTTGGACTGTTGACCCTCGATTTGGCGATCGCGTAGAGGCCAAGCCAGACACGGCCTCACACATGTTCATGAACTCCATCTTCACGACAGGCATGCGCTCAGAGTATAACAGCACCGGCAACCTTGGCGCGCCACGTCAGGCGAGGCTCTTCATTGACAGGATGGAGAACAATAATTTCATATTTGTCAATCCATACGATTTCGTGGTGACGCCTGTGGAGAAGTTCCAATTCACCAATACCCTGTCGCCACTCACGAACATCTCATACAACAATTGTGGCAACCGCACTAACGGTGAGGACCATTTCAAGACAAAGTTTGCCGTGAATGCTGGCAAGCGTTTAGGTGTCGGCTTCCTCATAGACTACATCTATGGCCGGGGATACTACAACGCACAGTCAACCTCACACTTCAAGGCTTCCCTTTATGGCAGCTACATAGGCGACCGTTATCAAGCTCACCTACTCTTCAACACCCTCCACGAGAAAGTCACGGAGAATGGCGGCATAACCAGCGATCTCTACATAACGCATCCAGAGTCGTTCAACGAGAACTTCGCGACATCGGAGATTCCAACAATGCTTGAGCAAAACTGGAATCGCAACGACAATCAACACATCTTCTTCACGCAGCGCTACAGCGTCGGTTTCAACCGGAAGGTTCCGATGACACCAGAGGAAATAAAGGCCAAGAAGTTTGCCATGGAGTCGCAAAAGGAAAAAGAGGAGAAAAAGGCGAAGGAGAAGGCCGAAAAAGAAGCGATGGACGCTGGCATGGAATTTGACAAGAAGAATGCCAAGTTGCCCAAGTCATACTCGGGTCGCCCGGACAATGCCAAGGTCGCGACCAAGACAGCTCCTGCCGACTCCGCTGCCGCGTCTGGTAGGGTGAAAGTCAATGGCAAGAACATGGCAGACAGCCTCTTGGCCGCATCCAACAAGGCGAGAGAGGACACGTCGTGGCTCAAGGATGAGTATGTGCCAGTGACAAGTTTCATCCACACTGCCGACTTTACCACTTATCGACGCATCTACGAGGCTTATGCCACTCCCGAGAATTATTACCTCAACACCTACAATGTGAAAGAACGGCTCGACGGAGACTCCATCTACGACAAGACAAGCAACTGGAACTTGCGCAACACCTTTGCCATAGCATTGCTCGAAGGCTTCAACAAATGGATAAAGGCTGGTGCCAAGATTTTTGCGACACACACGTTGAGCCATTATGTGTTGCCCGATTCAGTGGGCACCACGTCATGGAATGAGCACAGCGTCACCGTGGGCGCGCAGCTCAGCAAGACACAAGGTAAGAGCCTCCACTTCAACGTCACGGGCGGCGTGGCGGTCGTGGGATACAATGTCGGCGAGATAAAGATCGACGGTGGCGTTGACCTCAACTTCCCGCTGCTTGGAGACACCATGACGCTTGCCGCGTCTGGGTTCTACCACCACGTGAAACCCTCATTCTATTTCCGCCATTACCAGTCGCGCCATCTATGGTGGGACAATGACGACTTGTCCATGATAGACCATTTTCGCGCTCAAGGCGTGTTGAACTATGCCAAGACACGCACACGCTTCCGCTTCGCGTTCGATGAGATAAGGAACTACGCCTATTTCGCCAGTTCGTTCACTAACTCTGACGATAATGGACGACTGCAAAACATGGCTTTCTCGCGGCAGGCAAGTAGCCCTATAACGGTGCTTACGGCAGAAATAGCGCAAGATTTGGCATTCGGCCCACTGCATTGGGAGACAACGCTGACATGGCAAAAGTCGACAAGCCAGGACGTTTTGCCCTTGCCTGCCATCAATGCCTACACAAATCTGTACCTGCACTTCAAGATAGCCCGTGTGCTGAATTGCGACTTCGGGGCAGACGCGAGATATTTCACGAAATATGCGGCACCCAACTATTTCCCGTCTCTCGGGCAGTATACGGTGCAAGAGAATGAGAACAAGCAAAAAACTGGAGGTTATCCCATAATAAACGCTTACTTCAATTTCAAGTTGAGCCGCGCTCGTTTCTTCGTGATGATGAGTCACGTAAACTGTGGGACAGGCAACAAGGAATATTTCTTCACGCCAAACTATCCATTGAACGGACGAGTGCTGAGATTTGGCATCAGTTGGAATTTCGCCAACTGACATTGCTATACATACAATGACAGAGAACGAACAGATAAAGACAAATTCTTTAAAGGCGTGGTTGCTTGCCACACGCCCCAAGACCCTCGCAGGAGCCGCGGTGCCCGTGATGATTGGCGTGACACTCGCGTTGAAAGCCACGGGTTGGCAACACTTCCGCTTAGTGCCAGCGATATTGTGTTTCTTGTTCGCTTTCCTCATGCAGATCGACTCTAATCTCATAAACGACTATTTCGACTTTCGCCATGGCAACGATGACCCTGCCACTCGCCTTGGGCCGAAACGTGCATGCTCCGAAGGCTGGATAACGCCTCGTGCCATGGCAGTTGGCCTCGTAATCGTTTCCGCATTGGCTTGTGCCGTAGGACTGCCACTTATATGGTATGGAGGATGGCAGATGACAATAGTTGGCCTGACATGCGTGCTTTTCGCCTTTCTGTATACCACGTTCTTCTCTTATAAAGGCTTGGGTGACGTGCTCGTGCTGGTATTCTTTGGAATCGTGCCGGTCTGTTTCACCTATCATGTCATAATACCAGAGGCATTGCGCGTCATGTCGTGGCAAGTTTTAGCCATTTCCATCGGATGCGGATTGGTAATAGACACATTGTTGTGTGTCAACAACTTCCGAGACCGTGAGAACGACAAGAAAGACGGCAAGTTCACTCTCATCGTAAGATTAGGTGAGGCACGTGGGGCTATGCTTTACAATGCGGTCGGCTCCTTGGGCGCCGCTGTCACCATGGTCGCGATAATGTCTCAGACACGCCACGCCCAGTTAGCGGCCGTGTGTGTCTTCCCGTTTCTTGTCTACGTCTACAAGCATTCACAGAGCTATGCCAAGTTGCGTGAAATTTGGAAAGGCCGAGAGCTGAACAAGGTGCTTGGCACGACAGCACGAGACATGTTCGTCTATGGCCTGATGACCGTAGTGGCTACATTCCTTTCTTCTTTATGACATCACATTTCTATACATTAAGATTTTGCCTATGAATGTCAACCTCGACATAATGAGCTTCGTGGAGCGACAGATATTGCCACGCTACAATGCTTTTGGACAATCGCATGGAATCGTCCATGCGCAGCGAGTGATCAAAAACTCGCTTGAGCTTGCCAACATGCTTGGTGCCGATGTCGACATGGCTTATGTCATAGCGGCTTATCACGACCTTGGCATGGAAGGGCCACGGGCCATTCACCACATCACCGGAGGCAAGATTCTTGCAGCCGACGCCCGTCTTCGCAAATGGTTCTCGCCAGAGCAGATAAAGATAATGAAGGAAGCAGTGGAGGATCACCGAGCGTCCTCATCCCACGCGCCACGCTCCATATATGGAAAGATAGTGGCAGAGGCAGACAGGGACCTTGACCCAGAAGTCATATTTACACGCGCCATTGAATATGGGCTGGAGCATGAGCCGCAACTTAGCAAGGAGCAGCAATGGCGAAGGTTTTGCGAGCACATGGAAGAGAAATACAGTGCTAATGGCTACATACACCTTTGGATTAATGGCTCGCCCAATGAGACTCGTTTAAAGCAAGTGCGCGAGGTCATTGCCGATAAGACCAAGCTTAGACAAACTTTCGAGCGAATATACGACCAACAAGTTTCGCGTTAAGCCAAGGCCGGCTATTCCACAAATTGATATTCTAAAAACACAACACGACATGAAGAAACTTACATTAACCCTTGTGTTTGCTGCCATCACAATGGTGGTCAGCGCACAGACCCAGCTAAAGAAAGTTTACGACGAGACCGTTAACCCAATAGAGCAAATAGACAAGGCACTCGACACGGTAAAGTCGCAACAAGAAAAGAAGTTCATCATATGCCAAGTCGGTGGCAACTGGTGCCCTTGGTGCCTTCGTTTTGCCGACTTCATAAGCAAGGACGCAGACATAATGAAAGTGGTGAACGACAACTTCGTGTACCTTCATGTAAACTATAATCCACGGAAAGGCAACAACGCCACGGCAGAGGCCTTGATGAAACGTCTTGGCAATCCACAACGGTTTGGCTTCCCCGTGTTTGTAGTGCTTGACAAGAACGGAAAGGTTCTCCATATCCAAGACTCCAGCTTTCTTGAGGAAGGACAAGGCTACAACAAAAATAAGGTACTGCGTTTCCTGAACAACTGGACACCGAAGGCTGTAAACAAATAATCAGTCCGTATTTTCGCTGTTTAATACTTTTTATAACTATCTTTTAATGATTTATAGTTAATTATGCTTATATTTGCAACTGATTAGAAGACAATTGCTAAAAAGGTCTGAAATGAAAAACAAGAAATATACCCGGATTCTAACCATCTTCATTCTTATATTTCCTTTTTTCATTAGTAGCGCACGGGCAGCCGTTGTTACTGGTGCAGAGCAAACTGGCGCTTACCTCAGATTGCTTAATGGCAAACGCGTGGCACTTTTCTCAAACCAGTCAGGAGTGGTAGGCAACAAGTTGACCTTGGATGTCTTGTTGGAGAACCATGTCAATGTTGTAGAGATATTTTCTCCAGAACACGGTTTCCGTGGCAAGGCAGACGCTGGCGAAAAAGTGAGTTCTTCGGTTGACAGCAAGACTGGCATTCATGTGTTCTCATTGTACGGTGCTCCAAAGGACGCTCCCGACAAGGGCGAAATGGCGAAGTTCGACATTCTCGTCACAGACATCCAAGACGTAGGTCTCAGGTTCTATACCTATTATATTACGATGATGCGTTTGATGGATCGCTGCGCGGAATACGGCAAGCGCATGATAATCCTCGATCGTCCCAATCCCAACGGCTTCTATGTAGACGGCCCACTTCTGGACATGAAATACGCCTCAGGCGTTGGAGCACTGCCCATTCCCGTCGTACACGGCATGACTCTCGGAGAACTGGCAAGGATGATCAACGGAGAACGCTGGTTAAAGTCGGGGAAGACCTGCAAGTTGACAGTCATTCCCTGCAAGAACTACACCCACCAAACGAGATACGACCTGCCTGTAGCACCATCGCCTAACCTGCCAAACATGAAGTCGGTTTACCTTTACCCGTCGTTGTGCTATTTCGAGGCCACTCCTGTTAGCTTGGGGCGAGGCACCGACAAGCCTTTCCAGGTGTTCGGACACCCCGAGATGAAGATTTATGGTTTCAGCTTTACGCCGGAAAGTCGTCCAGGTGCGAAGAATCCACCACAGATGGGCAAGACTTGCTATGGAAAAGATCTCAGCCAAATGAGAGATTCCGACATTTGGGCGCGGAAGATAGACCTCAGCTATCTGATAGAGGCATACAACGCCGTGAATATGGGTGACAGCTTCTTCACCTCATTTTTCGAGAAACTCATTGGCGTTGGCTATGTGCGCAAGATGATAGAGCAGGGAAAGAGTGCCGCAGAAATAAGCCGAATGTGGCAAGGCGACGTGGAGAAGTTCAAGAGACAGCGGCGCAAATACCTCTTGTATAAGGAGTAACTGCAAGCATGAGCGAGTATAAGATACTATTATTCACCAAGGGAAACAAGCTGCCACAACTGCATTGTCACAGCTTCTTCCACTCCACGGAATTGTTCCATATCGTGGAGAAATCTCAAGGACAGCGACCTTACATGGCCGTTGCCTATAAAGAGAACGGTGAGATTGTGGCTCACATGCTCGCTTTCATACGTTACCGCAAGACGTGGCTGCCACCGTTTCTCTACTCCCAAGGCAGGATATATGGCGAGGGAGAATACGAGGAGGATACCGACAAGGAACTGTTGTTCAGCTTAATGCTACACGAGATTACTCACAAGCTGCGCAGAAGACTTTGCCTCTACATAGAGTTCAGCGACCTCTCCATGAAGATGTTTGGCTACAAATATTTCCGCAAGGAGAATTACTTTCCCGTGAACTGGCAGGAGGTGCACAATTCGCTCCACTCCATCCCGCCAATCGAGCGACTATCTGAAAAGATGAAAGAGCGCATAAGAAAGAGTTATGATGCCGGCGTGGAGACTCGTGAGGCAAAGACCAACGAGGAAGTGCACAGCTTCTACAAACTCATGCACGGCTTTTATCGATTGAAACTTCGAAGAATAATACCAGAGGAAAGTCATATCCGACAGCTTTACGATAGTGACAATGGCAGAATATTCATAACATTATTCAAGGGCAAGGTCATCGGTGGTTGCGTATGCGTGTTCAGTAACGGTAACTCCTATTTGTGGTATCTTGCCTCCAAACGCAAGCGCTACGCCCTACTCCACCCCAATCTCATGACCGTTTGGGAAGCCATAACCTGGTCGTGGAAACACAACTACGCCCACATCAATTTCCTCGACGTAGGCTTGCCTTTTCACAGGAACCCTTTTCGCGAATTCATACTGTCGTTTGGTGGCAAGCCTGTCGGGAAATACAGATGGTTCAGAATCAACATTCCGTGGGTAAACGCCCTGTTTGGCTATCTTTACAGGGAGTAGCCCCAAAATAGCCACAAGCAATGCGAATTATTTTAAATAGTGATGATATGAAAAAGAAAATACTTTTAACGCTTATGCTCGCGCTGTCATTGGGCAGTGTCATCGCGCAAACCTTGTCGGAGGAAGACACCACTAAATGGGCAATCATCAACGTGTCTTGTTGCAACCTTCGCACCACTGGCGATTATGACGCAGGCATGGAATCGCAAGCGTTGCTTGGGATGCCAGCTAAAATTCTTGAAGGCGGCACATGGGTCAAGATTGAGACCCCTGATGAATATCCGGCCTGGGTGCTGAAGTCGTCGCTCGTCGTTGTCAATAAGAAACAATTGGAAGCATGGAACCAGGCTCCGCAAGTAGTAGTGACGTCTATTTACGGCTTTGTTTACGAAAAGCCAAGCACACTTTCGCAACATGTCAGCGATATTGTGGCAAGCAACCGTTTCAAGCTCTTGGGAAAGACCAAGGCCTTTTACAAGGTGGAGTATCCTGACGGCCGACAAGGATACGTTTCCGTAAAAGACGCACAAGAAGTAACCGACTGGAGGAAAAGCATAAAACAAGACGCCAGCAGCATCATAGCTACTGGCATGAAGCTCAACGGCGTGCCGTATATGTGGGGAGGAATGAGCACCAAGGGAGTTGATTGCAGCGGTTTTATTCGCACAATCTTATATCAGCACGACATCGTCATTCCGCGCAATGCCTCACAGCAGGCCAAGAAAGGCCTGCATTTGGAGATAGCCCCAGACTTTAGCAACCTCATACCTGGCGACCTCGTGTTCTTTGGCAGGAAAGCAACGGAGGACAAGCCTGCCCACGTCTCTCATGTGGGCATGTATATTGGCAACAAGAAGTTCATCCATTCCCTTGGGTGGGTTCATGTGAGCAGCTTTAATCCAGCGGATCCAGAATATGACGAATA
>DJQL01000041.1:3239-17655 GCA_002437565.1 Prevotella sp. UBA6387 | reverse complement strand
GTTTTTATAATAAAGTGGCATCATAAACGGAAAAAACATCTAAGACATGACAACAAGGAGAGATTTTATTAAAAAAGCCGCGCTGACAACGGTTGGCTCGGCATTGGCTTTGTCAAACATCGACGCACTCAACATTACTGGTTCCAAAACCAAGAATGTGAACATCAACAGGAAAGGACTGTCCCATAAATTGGAGATGAAGTTCTTCCCCTACGAGTTGAAACTGCGCCATGTCTTCACTGTGGCTACATATTCGCGCACCACTACTCCTGACGTGCAGGTAGAAATCACATACGACGGCGTGACAGGATATGGCGAGGCCTCAATGCCTCAGTATTTGGGGCAAACGGTTCAGAGCGTCACGGCGTTCTTGCAAAAGGTCGACTTGAGCCAGTTTAGTGATCCTTTCCAGTTAGAAGACATCTTGGCTTATGTGGACAGCCTTTCACCCGGCGACACGGCAGCAAAGGCGGCTGTGGACATTGCCCTCCACGACCTCGTGGGCAAACTCCTTGGGGCTCCATGGTATAAGATCTGGGGGCTGAACAAAGACAAGGCACCATCAACCACGTTCACCATAGGCATAGACACGGCAGATGTGGTGAAGCAGAAGACAAGGGAATGCGCAAACCAATTCAACATTCTAAAGGTTAAACTCGGCCGCGACAACGACAAGGAGATGATAGAGACCATAAGAAGTGTCACCGACCTGCCTATCGCCGTGGACATCAACCAGGGATGGAAAGACAAGCAGAAGGCCATCGACGAGATTTACTGGCTGAAAGAGCATGGCATCGTGATGGTTGAACAACCAATGCCTAAGGAGATGAAAGACGACATAGCCTGGGTTACAGAGAAGAGCCCATTGCCTATCTTCGCCGACGAGGCCATACAACGATTGAAAGACATCAAGGACATTGAGGGAGCTTATACAGGTATCAACATCAAATTGATGAAATGCACCGGTATGCGCGAGGCATGGAAAATGCTCAACTACGCACGTGCCATAGGCATGAAAGTGATGGTGGGTTGCATGACAGAGACTTCTTGTGCTGTCAGTGCCGCAGCTCAATTGTCCCCAGCCGTCGACTTCGCTGACCTTGATGGCAACCTCCTTATATCCAACGACAGGTTCAAGGGCATGGAGGTTGTTAAGGGAAAAATAACCTTACCAGATCGTCCAGGCATTGGAGTCGTAAAGCTCTAAAATAAACTGGCTCACCTGCAAAAACAGCCTTTCGTCCACAAAAGTTGAACAACGAGGAGACAAGTGCGGAAATTCTTGCACGCAGTAAGTACATCTTGATGATGTGAGACCTTTGCCGAACTGCATTAAAACGAACAGCAATAATGTTATGCGGAAGAAGATAAAATTCACACGCCAGTTTGACCAAATGGACTGCGGACCGTCATGCGTGCGCATGGTGGCATCTGCATACGGCAAGGACTATTCTCTGAGCTATCTGCGTGCGTTGAGTCACCTGACGCGCGAGGGGGTGAGCATATCGGGCATACGCGATGCCATGCTGCACATAGGCTTGGCATCGGCATCGTTCATGATGACGACAGAGCAACTACGTGAGAAATGTCCACTCCCGGCCGTGCTGCATTGGGAACAGAATCATTTTGTGGTGCTATATGGGACAAGGCGCTCATGGCCGTCCGCCAAGTCTACGAGCTTGTAAGAAACCAACTTGAACTTGAAAAATGAAACAGGATATCACAGGCTGCCAGAAGTCGGCTTTCTTCCGCTACGGTACGATGACATTGCTCTTGGTCATGGCAACTTTCATGTTGCTGATAGTATATAATGTGAGAATAGGCAGCCGTATGCCTGCTTTACGTGGTGTTCAAAAAGTGAATCATTTGAGCACTACAACTAAGCAGCTGGGCCTATGCTTACTTCTTTTTCGGTTTGAAATGCAGTTTGTACATTATGTGCAGCATGGCATAGCGCGGCACTGTGTTGTACCATGTCTCTGTCCTGCCCTGAGCGTTGATTACCTTGCGCACGTTTGAGAGTTTGCCGAACAGGTCGAAGCCATCGGCAATGACAGTGAACTTGCCGAAAGTGCGCTCCAGGCGTGCGTTCCACACCAGGTTGTTGGTGTTCATCGACCGGTCTGAGTAGCCGTAGCGGCTGTAGAGGGTCAGGTCGGTGGATAGCTTCAGCTTAAGTGGCAGCTCCACGGTGGCGTTGACACCATAGTCCACGTCGGCGGTGTTGATGGTCTGGAAGCCTGCGCGTGGACTCTCGGCGTGCAGGTAGGCACAACGCAGCTTCGCCCCGAATGCATACTTGCCGAGGCTATAGTCGAGTGTCAGAGTCTCGTTGGCGATGGTGGAGCGGACGGACGAGCGCGGACTTGCCGACGACTCCGCCTCAACCGTAGTGTAGTCTACGCTGTTGGTGTAGCCAACCTCCGTCTTTGTGGAGAGCATGAGCCGCTTTTTCTTGTCAACGGTACCGGTGAACTCGAATGATGCCCCGGCATTCCAGTTGCCGTTGATGTTCATCGACGTTGAGTGTGTGACGCCAGTCTGGCGGTCATAGGTGACGCTCTGGCCTATGGCGTTGCGCATAACCTGCCAGTAGGCGTTAATGTTCATCCGGCGGGTACACGACCAGTTCTCATCGAAGTTGGCAGACTCCTTGCCGAATTCCACGCGGTGTATGTCCGTGTTTTTCAAGTTCGGGTTGCCGCTCCAGATGTTCAGCGGATTGTCGGTGGTGGTGAAGTCGAGGATGTCGGTCAGTTCGGGCTGCACTTTCCTCACGCTGTAGGTAAGATGAGTGTCCTTGCCCTCAAATTGTATCTTCGGTTCCCATGCCCACTGGTCGCGCGTCAAGCTCTTTCTGAATGCTCCACGCGTATATTCAATGCGGTCGTGACGGAAGTTCAATCCAGGCTCAAGGCAAACGTTCATACCAAGCAGCGGCAGTTTCACACGCGGAGTCTGTCCCGTCAAGTCATATCTGTTCTTGTATATTCGTGAGTAGTAAGTGTTTTCTGCATCCACTGCACGCTGCAGGGAGTCGCGCGTAGACGGCAGATACCCCACCACGGCATTGCTTCCCGCCCCATACTCGGCATACTTGTCGAGGCGGAACAGGTCACTGTTGTCCTTCTTGTATTCATAGGTAAAACGCAAGCCTACCATAAAACGGTTTTTGTAGTTTACATCACCATTATAACTGTATGAAGCCTCCCACTGAGTATCGAAGTCAGTACTCCAGCGGTCATAGTGCTTGTTGCGGAAATCGCGCGTGCCGTCGTTGTATGCAAGATCGTATATTGACGAGCCATCCAGCTTGCAGTTATTGATATGAGTCACTGTTTCCCATAGCATATAATCAGGACTGGATAGCAGACGTACAGCTCCAGACGCTTTTAAACGGCCGTCATAGTAATGTTGGCGGTCGAGAGTTGTGTTGCCCAGCCGGTTTGTCATTGCATCCTGTAGCCGTTTACTTGCCGGTGAGGCAAACAGGGAGTCGAGAGCTGCCCCACGGTAACTGTCATTGGGGTCTGCGTTGAACATGGCGTTCTGCGACATCCCGATAATATTACTTTTATAATATGTGAAGTCTGGGAATAGGTATATTTTGCCGTTGCTCCACATTGTGTTGATCATATTAGTTGTCTGTAAATATGTCGTTGCGGCGTGGCTATTGTCGCGGCTGCGCTCGAAAATATTGCCTCCGCTCAGAAACCGTTCGCCCGACTGGATTTGCTCTTTGGCTGTATTGTTGTGTGCGTATACAGTGTTGCCAAACATGCGGAAAGTCTTTTCTTTGTTCGCAACCTGATAGTCCAGTCCGAGCGACCTCTGCGTTGTGACCCCATCAGACATTTGCGACGGCGACCATTCGCCGTTTGTTCCCGGCGACCGTGTATCGTTGACATTGTTCATGTTGGCAAATATGCCTATCCGCGACGCCTTTGTGTATCTTAACGCGAAAAGGCGCGCCATCCATCTGTCATGCGTGCCATAGCCGAGGTCGGCGTTGGCGAGCATTCCCTCCATGTATTGTCTTTTAAGACTTACGTCCATCACAAGCGGGTTTTCTCCCTTTTTCTTCTCTTTCCCCACAAACGCCGCCAGCTCGTCCTGCTTCTCATACACCTTAAGATTCTTCACCGTGTATGATGGCAGGTTTTGCAAGGCAACCGCCGGGTTGCCCTTGAAGAATTCGGAGCCATTGACAAGGAGCGAACTTACGAAGCGGCCATTCACGGTTATTTGGCTCCCTTTAAGTTGTACGCCAGGCAGGCGACGTATCAACTCATCGAGCATAGAGCCGTTTGAGAGTTGAAATGCGTCGGCATTGTAAACAATTGTGTCGCCGTGCATAACCATTTTTACCTTTGACGCAGTAACGGCCACGTCATCAAGAGTCACCTCCTTTATTTTCTTGCCGTGTTTTGTCAAGTGTATGTTGGGTAATGAATAGTATCTTTCGCGTGAGCTTACTTTTATGCTATATGTATTTGCGAAATCGTCATATCCGTCTGCGGATATTTTGACCAATATGTCCTTGTTCTTCCGTGGAATACAAATCGTAAGATTACTAAGACGATTATTGTTGAAGCTTGCAAAACTGCGTGTTTTGCCACGTCCAACAACATTATTCTGTGTATCATATACACATACATCAACATTGCCAATGGCTTCGCCCGTAAAGTCATCATCGACAAGTCCCATTATACCTAAGGTGTCTTTGAAGTTCGACACTCTCTGAGCTGTTGTACAAAGTGAAACACAGAAGAGTACAAAACACACAAGAAAACACTTCTTCATAGTATAATAGTATAATATTTATTGCAAAACGACTGGAACCTTACTTTCCGCATGAACAAGGAACTTGCTTGTTAAGCTGCAGGATGCCGTCGCTTGCAATGTTGTAGAGTATTACGCCATTGCTTTCAGCAAATGTTATGTTGTATATGCTAAATGTCATTTCGATTTTCCATCGTTAAATTTCATTATGCAAAAGTATGTTTTTTTTCTCTTACCAACAAAATTTTTATTGATGATGTTTTCAATTTAGCATGAAATTGAAAACATTTACAGATAATACTTGCATATATGCCTAATATCGGGTATGTCATGACAGACGACATGCCGCTGATTTTCGACATGAAATTCAATATTCCACACTTTATCCCACGTAACCCCATACGATGGACATATTCCATGGATGGAGTGATTGGCACTTCGTTACAGATGATAAAGGCGCTTACTGCATTTCAAGCCAAAGTGTTTAAAACAACCCCTTCACGCAAATAAAAAGTCGTCTTTTGTTTCTAATTTGTAAATATTTGTTTACCTTTGCGCGCAATTATTATAATATTGAGGATTATTTACGACAATTAGATTGTGCAGTAATGGGCAAAGGTCGCTGTGCCCACTTCACAAGAAATAACAGTTAGCGGCCAAAACAAAAAGCACGTATATGCATAAATCCTTTTTTGACGCCAGGCTTCTTATGCTGTCAGCATTGCTTTCGGGCGGTCTGGGGGGGGTAATCCCATCTTCTGCCGAATCAAGCGCAAGTACACACAAGACGACCGCGCCACAATCTGTTAATCAGCAGAAACAAACCATCAAGGGGTTGGTGAAAGATACCAACGGCGAGGCCGTCATTGGTGCCACCATCAAAGTGAAAGGCTCGACAGTCGGCGCTGTTACCGACGTTGACGGCAATTTCACGATTGAAGCCCCCATCGGCGCAGAACTCGAAATCAGCTCTATAGGCTACACTAAACAGTTTGTCAAGGCTAAGAACGACCTCGTTGTCACATTGAAAGACGACTCGCAGACACTCGACGAACTCGTCGTGGTGGGCTACGGCGTACAAAAAAAGGAAAACCTCACGGGTGCCGTGTCATCCGTAAACGCTGAGCAACTCGCTTCGCGTCCCGTGTCAAGCATTTCCTCAGCATTGGCAGGTGAAATGCCTGGCGTCACGGCCGTACAGACCACAGGCGCTCCTGGTAGTCAGAACGCGACCATCACCGTGCGTGGTAAAAACTCCATCAACTCAGCATCACCACTCGTAATTGTCGATGGTGTGCCAGGTTCGATGAATGTCATCAACCCCTCTGAAATAGAATCGGTGACAGTGCTGAAGGATGCCGCCTCTGCAGCCATCTATGGTGTTCAGGCAGCCAACGGTGTCATTCTTATCACAACAAAGAAAGGCAAGACGGGTAAGACGACTGTTTCTTACAACGCCACATTCTCATGGTCTTCACTTCTTTCCAAACTCGACCTCGTTGACGCTTACGGCTACGCTTATCTTTACAACGAGGCTTATCTCAACGACCATCCGGGCGCGACAAAGCCGTTCTCCGATGAGACTGTCGAGAAATACCGCACTGGCGAACTGCCAAGTACCGATTGGTACAAGGAAGCCTTGACTGGCAGCGGATTTGAGCACCAGCACAACCTGACGCTGAGCGGTGGCAACGACAAGACCACATACAATCTTTACCTTGGCTACCTTGGCCAAGACGGTGTCACGAAGGACATTGACTACAAACGCATCAATGCCCGCATGAACATCACGTCGCAAATCAACAAGTACATCACCCTCGGGCTCAACGCCTCTGGCTACCGCGGCACGAAGCGCGACGCGTGGAGCGGATTCACGCAGGTGATCCAGGGCATCACGCGCTCTCACCCCACAGACCCTGTATACGACGAGGACGGCAACTTCAAGTTCGTAGGTGTCGACAACCCTGTCGCCGTGCAAGGACGCGACAAGACCGGCTGGACCAAGGACATCAACCAAGAGGTGTTCCTCATCGGCTCAGCGGAAATCAAGCCCATCAAAGACCTCAGCATCAAGGGCGTTTACTCTTGGCGCAACTGGACTGACGACAAGCTTGGATTCAAGAAGAACTGGGGATATGGCACATACAACTCCGGCTTGCGCGAGGGTTATGTGCGCAACTACAACTACGACTATCTCACGGGCCAGATTCTTGTAAACTACAACAAGTCGTTCGGCGACCACAACCTCGCCGTGCTCGCTGGTATGGAGTCGTATGACGTGAAATCGCGCTATGTCACAGCCACTCGCAAAGGCGGAGGCAACAACAATCTCGACGAGTCGCTCAACACGCTCGATGCCTCGTCACAGAAGAACACGAGCGGCGGCACGGAGATGACGCGTTTGTCATATTTCGGCCGTCTGCAATACAACTATGCCGGCAAGTACCTCTTCGAGGCCAACATCCGCCGCGACGCTTCCTCACGCTTCCCGAAGGCGAGCCGTTGGGGTACATTCCCGGCGTTCTCGGCAGGCTGGCGCATATCCGAGGAGAAATTCATGAAGAATGTCGATTGGCTGAGCAACCTCAAGTTGCGTCTCGGCTGGGGTAAGACCGGTAACGAGGAGCTGAAGTCAGACGACCTCTATCCGTCTGTGCCTACATACGCCTACGGTTCGACAATGTTCGGCAACACTCTCTATTCCACGGCATACGAGAGCCGCCTCGTGAACGACAAGCTCAAGTGGGCCACTGTCACCAACAACGAGCTTGGCCTGGATGCTGGTTTCCTTGACAACAAGATCACCATAGAGCTTTCAGCCTACAAGAAGAAGACCAACGGCATGCTCCTCTACTTGCCTCTTCAGGGCGTTATCGGCCTGTCGGCACCGGCGCAAAACGTGGGTAGCGTGCAGAACACTGGTTTTGAGCTGACGCTTGGCCACAACAACCGCATCGGCAAGGACTGGAAATACAACGTGTCGCTCAACATGGCATACAACAAGAATAAGATCATTGACATGGCAGGCACGGAAGGCCCGACAAGCGATTCCAACATCTGGAACCTTGATGGCTACGCAATCAACTCTTACTATGGCTATGTGGCCGATGGCCTGTTCCGCACACAGGAAGAACTCGACAAGGGGCCGAAGCGCACCGGCAACGAGAAGCTCGGTGACATTCGCTACAAGGACCTTGACGGCGACAACAAAATCACGGCAGCTGGCGACCGCCAAATCATCGGCAACCAGTTCCCCAACTGGACTGGTGGCTTCAACTTCAGCGTAAGCTACAAGAACTTTGAACTGAGCGGACTTCTCCAGGGAGCGTTCGACTGCAAGCGCTACTTCAACGGTGAGGCTTCTTACGCCTTCTACAACAGCGCGTCATGCCAGAACAAGCACTGGAACCGCTGGAGCGAGGAGAACCCAGATGGCACTTTCCCACGCCTGTCGCTTTCATCGCAAACAAACTACGTGCTGTCCACATTTTGGCTGCAGGACGCTTCTTACGTTCGCCTGAAGAACCTCATGCTTTCTTATACATTGCCGACAGAGTTGATTAGGCACATTGGCATGTCTTATGCACAGGTTTACGTGACGGGTGAGAACCTCTTTACCATCACGGGGCTCGACAAGGGTCTTGACCCAGAGTCAGACAACACGCGTGGCTGGTCATACAGCAACGTGAGAAAGATTTCACTCGGTCTCAAACTCACATTCTAAATAATACAGCAAAAACATGAAACATACGATATTCAAAATAGCATTGGCTTTTGTCGGAATGGCTGCCTTGACATCGTGCAGCGACTTCCTTGACAAGACGCCCAAGGAAGAACTTTCCGACGCAAGTTTCTGGAAAGACAGCAACGATGCTGAGATGTATGTCAGCGACATGTACAACTATCTCGGATGGTCCGCCGATGAGGCCATCAACACCGATGATGCCACCATGGGTATCAAGTGGGCTGCCGGCAACGAGGCTAAGGGTGTTTACGATCCTTCCGACTACGCATGGAGCACCGAATACACTTACATACGCGAGGCAAACCTGGCACTGGAAAAGATGCCTACAGTGGAGATGGACGATGCCACACGCAAGAAGCTCGAAGGACAGGCTTATTTCTTCCGTGGTTACATCTACTGGAACCTCATACAGAATTTCGGTTCCGTGCCTTATGTTGACAAGCCTCTGGCCCTTAGCGACCTGCATGACATTGAGCAGTCGTCGCGCGAGGACGTTTACGCCAAGGTCATGGCCGACCTTGACAAGGCCATAGAAGACTTGCCTGAAGAGTGGGACGCCACTAAATATGGACGTATCACAAAGGGAGCGGCACGCGCCGTGAAGATGCGCGCGGCCATGTACTACGGCGACAACCAGACTGCCGCTAACGAAGCAAAGGCCATCATGCAATCGGGCAAGTACGAACTATGGGACAAGGACAACACCGGCAAGTATGCCAACCTGTTTTGGGAAGAGGCCGACGGATGCAAGGAGAACATTCTCGTGGAGCAGTACAACGCCCCAGACAAGACCAACTATCTCATTGGCTGGGAGTGCTTCCCGACGCTCGGCTGGGGTGGCATGGACCCCACGCAAGACCTTGTTGACGCGTTCGAGGACAAGGACGGCAGCCCGATATACAAGACCAACGACGCAGGCGTGGTCGATCGCGACGACAATGGCAACCCTACCGCCAAGAGTCCGCAAATATCTAAAATCTTCAACCCTGCCGACCCATTCAAGAACCGTGACCCTCGACTTGAGGCATGCATCCTGCACGACGGCGAGACAATGTATGGCGTGAAAATACAGGTGGCACCTTTGACAAGCAGCGGAAACACGGGCATAGGGCGCCACGGAGACGCCACGGAGACTGGCTACTACCAGCAGAAGTGGCTCGACCCATCGATAGATCCAGCGTCAACGGGTTGGGACATGGGCAAGGACTATGTCATCATACGATATGCCGAGGTGCTTTTGACCTACGCTGAGGCCATGAACAACCTCAATCCGCTCTGCGCCGAGGCTTTCGACGCCGTGAACCAGGTGCGCGCGCGCGTCGGCATGCCACCATTGCAAAACACAGATTCGAGCAAGCCAACCTATTGCGGCACACAGGCCGAGCTCTTGAAGCGCATCAAGAACGAGTGGCGCGTGGAGTTCGCTCTCGAAGGACCTATACGCAAATGGAACCTGCGCCGCTGGGGTGATGCCAAGGCCGTGCTCAACCGCAAGTATCACAGCATGGTGTGGACGCTAAATGGCGACAATTTCACGCCGTATGTCGGTACGGAGCATGTAGACCTGCCAGGCAGCAAGTACAGCGACAACAACTATATATTCCCGATTCCTCAGGAAGAGATGGATCTCAACTCCAAGCTCAAGCAGAATCCTGGATATAGCAAGGAATAATACAATCCCTTGAATAATAAACAAATAAAAGAAGTGTACTGTTTATGGATTGCGCAAGCAATGCATTCTCGGTACATTTCTTTTTATCTTTCCAAAACACAAGCCTTTCCAAAATAGCAAGCAATGAGAGCTCGTTCACAATATTTGTTGGCCATCGTGCTGTTTGTTGTCGTCTTCGCGTCGTATGGCGATCTGCTGTCGCACGTGCTCTACTACAACGAGCAACACCAATTGTTCCTCTATACCGCCGACTATTTCAGCAGCCACACGCTGACCGAGTGGCTCACGGCTTTCATGGTGCAATTCTTCTACTATCCCATGTTGGGTGCCGCGGTCATGAGCACATTGATTACGTGCATCTACCTTATGTCTTGGCGCATACTCACGGCTCTCACGTCGCGTGAAGACATATTGCGTCTCTCGCTCATACCAGCTATCGCCATTTGGGTGTGGACAGCCGCCCTGTCACACACGTTGGCAGCCGTGGTATGGGCATTCATCGTGCTTGGAATCTTGACATTAGCCGCGTGCCTTTGGGCTAAAGGCAAGGACACGAGGCCTTCATCTCTGAAAGGCTGGAAATATGTCGCTGTCAACATCGCCTCTCTCCTGGTCATCACCATTATCTCGGGCTATAGCTTCATGCGCTCTTTTTCAATGAGCGAGTTTCGCATGATCAAGGCGCAGCAAGCCATAGACCACCACGACTGGGACGCGGCATTGCACCACACCGAACGCTATCTCAGCAACAGCCACCAGCCAAACCCCTTGATTTTCTATTTCCACAATATCGCGCTCTACAATAAGGGCATGCTGCTCGACCACCTTTTCGACTTCCAGCCTGTCGTGGGAGTCAACTCCCTCTACTTCCCATGGCAAAGCCGCACGCGCGAAACCGAATTTGGCCACTATCTGCCCGAACAGCTCGGCTGCGTCAACGACGCGCAGCACTGGGAGTTTGAGGCCATGGTGGTATGGGGCGAGACGGCTCCGCGACTCATAAACCTTGCCCGATACAACATCGTCAACGGTCGCAAGGCCATAGCGCGAAAATATATCGCGAGATTGCGACAGAGCCTGTTTTACCGCGGCGAGGCCAAGCGCCTTGAAGCGTGCGTGGAGAGCGGCAAGGTGCCAGGGTTGCACGCTTTCAGCACAAGCGAACCACGGGAAGCCAACTTCATAAACGTGGAGAACATAGGGCCAAACCTGCAATACGTGCTTGAGCACGACCCGCGAAACGGCATGGCATACGACTATCTGATGTGCGACCTGCTGTTATCAAACAACCTGACGCGATTCGTAGAGAACCTGCCACTGTGCAAGCGCTACCACCATGGCCGAATGCCACGCATCTTCGACGAGGCACTGCTCGTATACCAACTTGGAGGCAACGACACCAAGGGCTTGCAACCATCAGAAGAAACGCGCGGTAGGTTCCAACGATATGCTCAACTCGCGCAGATGGGCGACATGGCCGCGTTGCAAGCCGAGTTTGGCAACACCTACTGGTTCTACCTCAACTATGTGAGCCCCTACGGCAACAAGCTGAAGAAATAAAACAGTGAAACAATGAATATAAAGCACACAATATTTTTCGTGACCGCTATCGCGTTGCTCGCCGCTTGCGACAATGGCTATAAGCGTCCTGATGCCTATGCCAAGTCGCAACCACACATATCGCCCGACTATGCCGGAGTGACACTGCCATGCAATATCGCCCCTGCCAATTTTCGCGTGGCGCAGACTGGCGACGCTTACCAAGTTGTGATAGCAGCCGGTGGCAAGGAATACTTCCGCTCTGTTTCGACCGATGCCGACGTGGTGATACCAGAGGACAAGTGGCACGACATGCTCAATGCCAACAAGGGCGGAAAGATGACTGTCACCATAGGCGTGAAACACGACGGCAAATGGACTGAGTACCGTCCAATAACAAACATCATAAGCTGCGACACCATCGACTCGTATCTCGCCTATCGCCTGCTGTATCCGGGCTACGAGCTATGGAACGAGATGGGTATCTATCAGCGCAATCTGACAAACTTCGACGAGACAACGATACTCGACAATCGCTCCTTCGGCAAGCAATGTATAAACTGTCACACGTTTCGCCAAAACTCCACGCGCGACTTCATGATACACGTGCGCGGCAAAAACGGTGGCACGCTCATCAGTCAAGACGGCTCCGTGCGCAAGGTCACGCCACGTTGCGCCACCGTGAAAAACGGAGCCACCTATGCCCGATGGCATCCGAGCGGACAGTTCATAGCCTTCTCGATGAACGACATACAACAGTTTTTCCATTCGAGCGGGCAGAAGCCCATCGAGGTGAGCGACCTCGCAGCCGACCTCGGCGTGTACGACATACGGCATGACGAAATCATCACATCGCCCGCGCTGAGCGGCAGCAACGCCATGGAGACATTCCCTGAGTGGAGCCCGGACGGCAAGACATTGTATTTCTGCCGTGGCAACGCCTACGCCAAGGGCACGCCTCTCGACAGCTTGCGCTACGACCTGTGGTGCGTGTCTTTCGACGCCAGGACGCGGCAATTTGGCACGCCCAAGTGCCTGTACAAGGCAAGTGCCACACGACACACCGTCAGTCTGCCACGCGTGTCGCCCGATGGACGATATGTGGTGTTCGTGATATTCAACTACGGCAATTTCTCGATATGGCATCCTGAGGCCGACCTTGCAATGCTCGACTTGAAGACTGGTCGCGTGCGCCGTCTCGACGAGCTGAACAGCCACGACGTGGAGAGCTTCCACACGTGGTCGTCTACCGGTAGATGGATGGTATTCAGCAGCAAGCGCATGGACGGCGGCTGGGCACGCCCCTACTTCGCCCACTTCGACAAACACACGGGGCGCTTCTCAAAGCCATTCGTGTTGCCGCAAAAGTCGCCCACGTTCTACGACACGTTCATGAAGACATACAACCTGCCCGAGCTGATAACCACGCCAGTGGTGAATCAAAAGGATCTGCTCAAGGCCATTGGATATTAGCAATATTTTTCGGCAATGCACTCCGCCTCTATCAGCCATTCGGGTCGGCACACCTTGGCATGCACGATGATGTAAGGCGTGCCGGGGAAGTGTTGGCGGAAAATGGTGTCCACGGCATGGTAATCGCTGATGTCGCGCAGGTAAACTATAAGATAGCGTATGTCAGACAACTTGGCGTCGCCGTCGGCAAGGAGCGCCCTTATGTTCTCTATGAGCCTTTCGGCCTGTAGCTTCACGTCGCCGAGGTGCAACACGTTGCCATGGCGGTCGATGCTTGCCGTGCCCGACACGTAATAGTGCTTGGCGCAGCCAGTGTCGAGCCGCGTGGCACGCTCAAAGGCCACGCCATAATCGTGGGTGGGATCGAGATGGTCGAGAGCTTGCAGATACTTCTTCTGGTTCTCGACAATATTAGGATAAGTAAGGAAATCCATGGCCACGCAAGCGTGGCGCGATTGGCTTTCGCCACCTATGCCTGTAGAGGCTATGTAGTGGGTATCGGCTGTAAGCCCGTAATGAGCGAAGATGTCGTTGCGCGCCTTCACCACCCCACCGTAATTGACATCAATGTCGCTAATGTAAATCCACGTACGCACGAGGTGCGTCTTCATGTCGAGCCCATGCTCGTCGAGATAGTCGATATATTTCTTGAAGAGCGCGAGAGTTTGCAGATAAGATGTCTCGCTCGAAGCCTCGTCGTCGCTGAGGCGGAAGCTGTGAAACACAAGTGTTTCCGTGAGGTTGGTCGTCTTCACGAGCACCGCCACCTTGCATCCCTTGAGCGGAGCCTGGCCAATGATGCTGCACGGAGCCTTCGACAAAGTGTCGCAGTAGGTGGATGAACTCTCAAAAGCGGCGTATTGGTTTTGTATGTCACTCAAAAACACCTTGGAATAAGCGATGCGCCTTCCCCCTAAAGACTCTTCAGAAAGGTATCTTTTCAATGTCACACCCAATTCTGACAATTGGTCTTGAAACAAGCCTCTACTTTCGGGGTAGATGATGTCATATTTTTCCATATTATTTCTTGTGTTTTATGCCTCTTTAATCTGCAAAATTATTCATTATTCGACAAACAAGAGCGTCTTCACAAGCCATGGCACTCAAAAATACCAATTATTAGGTATGTTGCCATGCCTCAGATTGGACCCATTTAGCACCATCATCGCCGTCACGCCGTAACCGCGTCGCGATTCAAGCGTAAA
>DJQL01000041.1:0-3183 GCA_002437565.1 Prevotella sp. UBA6387 | reverse complement strand
TCAAGCGTGAAGCCGACGCGATCTCAAAACGCTAACGTCGATAGTGCAAAAAAATATCCGCAACGCCTGATTTATAGGCCTTTGCGGATATTTTTGTATCTTTCAATTTAGGCGACAGCCTGAACCTCGGATGCTCATTCATGGAAAATCATTCAATGACCTCCAAATTCCAGTTCCACTTGTCGAAATAGAGATTGCCTCCTTTCCATTCCACTTCACCACGCTGGAAATCAACGGTCTCACTGCGTGGCCACATCTTAGCCGGAAACAGACTTTCCCCGTAATCGGAGTTCACGACCATTCTCCAAGAGTCTATGCCACCCAGGAAGAACCACTTTTCTTTATCGTTCTTGGCATAAGTCGGGATTCCGAACGACATGTCAACAGGGACCCACCCAATGCCCTCAAAATAGATCTCGCCCCAATCATGAAGATTCTCGGCGTTGGGATGCATCATGAAACCACTCTCGAAATGAGCAGGAATACCGCAGATGCGACATAGCGTGAGGAAGAGGAGCGTCACTTGCCCACAGTCGCCGTGATGGTTTTCAAGCACATATTCCGGTATGTTCTCTATCGTGGAATATTCTCGTGCCGAAGCCCAAGGGAAGTTGTCGTTGACCCACTGAAAAATGCGCTGGGCCTTGGCCACGGGGTTGTCTACACCTCGTGTCAGGCTGTCAGCCAACAGCCTTAGCCTTGGAGTGAACACAATGTGGCGGTCGCGTTCGGAGGTGTACTTCTTGTACAAGGCGGAATTGGTGTCGTATGGCCTGACTTGTTTCGACAAGATATTGAACCAACTGCCATAAGACACATACTCAAACTCTTCTGAGAACACGGTTGGCTTTCCGGCCTCAGCCTGCTTCTCCATATACACAGACGAATGGGCACAACTCATGGGCGAGCGTTGATATTGACTCTCGCTTGTGGACAGCAATTTGACATTTTGCTGCCTCTCGATGTCGGTCCTCGGGAAAGGGAGCCAGCAGCGGATGGTTTCGCCACTTGGCACCGCGTCGGCTTTCACGGTCAGCGTATATCTGACCTTTATTTTCTTTGGCTCGGCCAAGTGATTTCCGCCATGCTGAACCTTGGCTATAATCTTGGGAATGTTCTCCATGTCCACTTTCTCTGAACCTTCCCAGACATGTCCGTCTTTACTCAACTTAATCGCCCTGCAAGCCTTGTCGATGCGAAACAGGTTTGGGGCGGCATTGTGAAAATATTTCTTCTCACCATCTATGACGCGCAGCTCCAACGCTCCGGCTTTCTCCCATTGCCTCATTTGTTCGTCTGAGACGTTAGGTATGTAGCGATGAATGTAATCCAACACGCTTTTCTCGTCCTTGTTGAAATCGACGAGCAAGCGATGGTGCAAGTCGGCCTCCCATGAATATCCCATGTGACCGCTTTGGGCGAACATGGTCGCATGAGACAGCAAACCTATGGCCATGCCCACAAGACACATAACTGTTTTCATTGGCTATCGAGATTACTTTTTTGCCTATTTCGTTATTGAAGAAGCCACGGCATTGGCGACGTATGAGCGCAGTCCTATCACGTTGCCCTTGCCATCTGGATGAACAGCGTTGGCAAGAAGAATGACACTAATGTCGTTGACAGGATCAATGACGATACTCGTGCCCGTGAACCCGGTGTGTCCGTAGGTCTCGGCACTCAGCATGTCGCCATTGTTGGAAGCATAGTCGGAACAGCAATCCCATCCAGGTGTGCGCCCAAACTTGGCGGCTCTCTTGTGAACAGTGCGCATGGCCTTCACCGCCAGCGGACTTAATATGCGATGCCCGTTCCACGAGCCTCCATTTTGAAGCGCTGCGCAAAGCACGGCAATGTCCTCAGCGGTGGAAAACACTCCCGCGTTGCCAGAAATGCCGCCATTGATGACGCGTGCCAACGGGTCGTGCACCACACCTTGAAGGCATTTGCCATTGGCCTGCTTCTCGGTCGGGGCACACAGTTTGGCAAGGGCAGGAGATGGCGTGTAGTCGGTATGGCTCATTCCCAAGACATCAAATATGTGTCTCTTAGCGAAAACGTTGAGGCTTTCGCCGGAAATAGTCTCGATGATTCGCTGCAACGTGATGAAATTGAGACAACTATACTGGAAATCCGTGGTCGGGGCGAAGTCGCGCTTGCAGTGGCAGATATAATCTATCAACCCGTCGCGGTTGGGCGCGCCGTATTTCTCCTTCATCTTGTTGACATCAGCGTATGGGGGCAAGCCAGATACGTGGCTCATCAAGTCTACCACACGTATTGAGGCGACTTCGCCTGTCGTGGAGTCTTTCCAGTTTTCAAAGCCAGGAATATATTTATCCACACGGTCCAGGAGCCTCAACTTTCCCTGTTCGATGAGAATCCAGGCGGAGACAGCCGTCGACATGGCCTTGCTGCACGATGCCATGTCGAAGACCGTCCCAGTGGTCATCTTCTCCACCCTCGGGTAAACCCGCTTGTTGCCATATGCCTTGAGGTATGCTATCTTGCCATGGCGCACCACACAAAGCACGGCTCCAGGAGTCGCTTTTTCGGCAATGGCCTTGTTGATGGCACTGTCGGCATAAAGCAGTCGGGAAGCGTCCAAGCCGACCTCTGCCGGTTCACAATGTTTGAGACCTTGCGCGGTGGCATTGACGATGCCAAGCATCAGCGCAATGATTAATAAGACATTCTTCATAGTTTCTCCGTTATTTCGTTGTTTTTGTCACGACGTATCAACAAGCACAACCCAATGAACACGAAAAGGGCATTGAGAATGAGCAACTCATAACTGAACTTATAGCCATTGAACCATGCCTCTGAATTTTCCTGAAGGATGAAGCACAGTATTGGCGACACTATCGCGACAAGCGGCACGTATTTGTCATTGGTCTTGGCCTTAACGATTATGCCAAAGGCAAACATCCCGAGAATAGGGCCATAGGTGTAGCTGGCAAGCACGTACACGGCATCGATGACACTGGTGTTGTTGAGAAGCCCGAAGACATAAATGACGACGGCCATCAACAAAGCCATGCCTACGTGTACCTTCTTTCGTGTAGTGGTCAAAGAGGCATCGTTTGAATCGGCGTTTTTCTTCTTGCCAGCGTCAAGGATGTCGAGCGTGAACGACGTGGTAAGGGCGGTGAGGGCGGAACCCGCTGCCGAATAAGCCGCGGA
>DJQL01000053.1:10687-11586 GCA_002437565.1 Prevotella sp. UBA6387 | reverse complement strand
GTAACGGCGAGCTCGTTGTGATGTAAAGACAAAAAAAAATGCTTAAAAGCCGCAATCCTCATGGCTTTTAGCCTATTTCCATATCTAAAACAAGGTCTTCGCAGGTAGCTTTTTTTGATATTTTATTTTTACAAAGCAAATGTCATTTCAAGAATGTAATGACACGGAGGATAGGTATGCCAAAGTTGAAATTGTCGCTGCCATTGGAACCTGCGAAATTCACCGCCACAAGATTGCCGTCCTCGTCTACGACAGGCGAGCCACTCGATCCTCGCATGGCCGGAATGCTGTAAACTATTCGGTTACCATCGGGAGCCTGGGATATTGTGCCCATTGTGAATTGAGCGTTGATGCCATGGTTTGTCTTGGCCAGGGAAACACCTTGATTGAAACCTATCATGTAGAGTTGCTGCGTTATTTTCACGTTTTCCTTGTCGGGGTCAAACTTGGTATAATCGAATATATACTTGCCTTCTGGAGTCTGCTTGCTTTTGAGCTGCAAAAGCGCAAGGTCTGAGTTTGCGTCTTGCGAACTCTTTAGCAAAACGCATGGATTCTTCATGAAATCGTCCCAACTGTTCACATTGCTTCCATCGTAGGCAATGCCAAATTGCGAATGGAGCCGTATGGAGAAATTGTAGCCAAGAATATTGCTGCGAACCCTTTCCTTGATATTCTCAGCCTGAGCATATTGCTGTCTCAGGTTATTTAGTTCAGAGTTGAGCTGTTCCACCTCGTCTTGGCTCATATAGAGCTGACTTTCGCCATACTCATCCTCGTACACTCGCGATTGCGCATATTGCTGTATGGCTTGGTAGCGCTGATCCATCGAGTCTTGAAGGGCTTGTATATATTGTGCATAGCCCTCTATGATGGAGTTCATGTTTTTCCTGACCTGG
>DJQL01000053.1:5313-10547 GCA_002437565.1 Prevotella sp. UBA6387 | reverse complement strand
ATGCCTGTGAAATAGAAATGCTCTCCATCGGCCAAGGTCACATCATAATAATACTCGTTGCAAATGAGAACCACACCAGACTTCTGTTCGTTGAAGATTTCCTGTGGATCTTTCTTGCAACCGACCAACAAAATGAACAAGAAGTAAAACAAGACAATACGACTCAGTTTCATAAACACAATTCTATAAATAATGGGTCAAATTATAGGTCACTCAAACAAGGCTTTCCACTCGAGGAAGCGCTGAAGTCCATCGTCACCAAAACGAGCGATACTCTTCTTTGCTTGCTCAAACGACTTCTCTCGGTCTGGATGCGACTTAGAATAGAACTTGTCTGCATAGCACACAAGTTTCTCCTCCAAAGTCTCCGGAAGAAAGTCTTGGTGAGGCAACGGCAAGTCTTGTTTGATAATCTCTTCCCTTGTCAATCCTGCTCCTGTGTGCCGCTCGCAAACCCGCGCATGGCGTGGGAATCCTTCATTTCTCATTATCTCTCCACCTATCAAGCCATGACGCAAATACGGCTCCGTGCCATGACAGCAAATGCCTGGTGCGTCGCACCTGAATATGCCAATGTCATGTAGCATGGCCGCCTCCTCCACAAAGCGGCGATCGAGATGAAGCTCCGGGTGGGCATCACAAATGGCAAGTGCCCTCTTGGTCACGAGTTTAGAATGAGTCAATAAAATATCCCGAAGCTGGTTGGCCTCGGGATAATACTTGTCAATGATCTTATTGTAGTCCATAAATAAAAATGGAGTGTACGCCACCATCATTGATGGCGCACACGCTATGTTTACTTTTCGTCTCTCTTGATGTAGGCAATCACGCTGCCCTTTTGCACCTTGGAACCTTGCTTTGCATTGATTTCCACGAGCTTGCCACCAAGGTCGGCCTTGACCTCGACAAACTCGCCCCAAGGAGCTTGAATCCAGCAGAAGGCATCGCCTTCGTTGTATTCCTTTCCGATAAACGGCTCCAAGGCAGGCTCTGCCTCTCCATCGCCCTGGAAATCCCAGAATATCTGGCCACGCACAGGAGCCACGATTGCATCAGCCTGAGCGTGCTTATAGGCGGCAGCCTCCTCTGGCGACACCTTTGCGCCCACCTTGGCATCCTTGGCCTTTTGCAGGTCCGCAAGGAAGTTTTTCTTTGCCTGTCCGCTCTTGTAGTTGCGATACTGCTCCGGGTGCATGGCAAGCTCGAAGAGCTCTTCATCGTCTTCTCCGTAATCCCATCCGTTCTCGTCCATCTCCTTGCGGAAATCGTCGAGAGCTGGCTTCAGGAGCGTATGAGGGTCAACATCGGTGAACTCACGTCCCTGCTTCTTGGCAAGCGCCACGAGTTCCGGGTCAATCTTTCCTGGCACCTTACCACTCTTCCCAAGGATCATGCCCCACATGTTGTCGTCCATCATCACGAAGCGACCTTTGCCCTGCTCCATGGTGAGAAGATTCATCAAGGCTATGTTCTTAGTGTATTGAGAGAATGGCGTCACAAGTGGTGGATAGCCCACACGAGGCCACACATAAGCCACCTCGTCGAAAAGCTTGATGAGCAGGTCGTCCATTGACAGTTCTGGCTCACCCTTCTTCTTGCGCAGATTGTTTATTGTGGTGCGCATGCCGCCAAGGTCTGCCATCATGGATCCCATCATGCCGCCAGGAAGGCCACAGGTCAGAAGTAGCGAAGACATGAGCTTGTTGCCGGGATTGATGAAATAGCCAAGCCACTCATCGATAAACTCTTGTGTCATGGCGCGCGCTTGCATGTATGCGCCCATGTTGATTTCCGGCACGTCGAAACCCGCGTGCTTCAGCATGCTCTGCACAGAGATAACGTCCGGATGCACCTTGCCCCAAGACAGTGGCTCAATGGCCGTGTCGATAATGTCAGCGCCATTCTCGCAAACCTCAAGTATGGATGCCATAGACAAGCCTGGGCCTGAGTGACCATGATATTCGATAATGATGTCTGGATGCTTTGTCTTGATGCGCTTTGTGAGTTGACCGAGGAATGCAGGCTGGCCAATACCAGCCATGTCCTTGAGGCAAATCTCCTCTGCTCCAGCGGCTATTTCCTCATCGGCGAGCTTCTCATAATAGTCGAGAGTATGCACAGGCGATGTGGTTATGCACAGTGTGCCTTGAGGTGTCATACCACCTTCCTTGGCAAACTTTATTGACGGAGCTATGTTGCGAATGTCGTTCAAGCCATCGAAGATGCGTGTAATGTCTGTGCCCTGAGCGTGCTTCACACGATACATCATGGCGCGCACATCGTCGGGCACAGGATACATGCGAAGGGCATTGAGACCACGGTCAAGCATGTGCGTCTTGATGCCAGCCTTGTGGAGAGGCGCCGTGAAGGCGCGAACAGCCTTGTTTGGGTTCTCACCGGCAAGTAGCTGCACCTGCTCAAAGGCACCGCCATTGGTCTCGACACGCGAGAAACAACCCATCTCTACAAACACTGGGGCAATCTTGGCAAGTTGGTCGGCACGCGGCTGAAACTTGCCGCTGCTCTGCCACATGTCACGATAGACCAGACTGAACTGAATCTTTTTCTTCATCCTATTTCTTATACTTTTATGTAAAATCAAAAAACGGTTTCTTTTTCTTTTATCATGCAAAATTAGATAAAAATCATCAAAATGGAGATTTGCTATCGCTTTTTTTATAATTAATAACTAACTTTGTAGACTGAAATAAGAATTGAAATAAGAGGCAAAGCTAATAATACAGTAATTCACCCGAATATGTCACATAAACTTGTTTTTATCTTTACCATCGTTTTCAGCGTCGCCATTGCCTTTGCGTCTTGCAACACGAAAGAAGAGAAAGACGCTGAGAAGCCTGTTTACACACAGCGACTTCAAGGCGACAATGCTGTCTACGGCCTGGCTTGCGATGGGTGCAACGACACGGTTATCGTGGTATTGCCCGAGGACAACAGCGACCCCGTGACATACAACATCATGGAGGCCAAGCGGCGAAATCGCATCATGGGCAAGATACAAATTGGAGACAGACTTTGCATCGTGTTAAACAAAAAGAACAAAAGGAAGGTGGATGTCGTGGTTGATATCGACAAACTTGCTGGCATTTGGTGCTACATAGTGATGCCAAAGATGCGGGCTGCCGAGCAGCTGAGCGCCAAGGCCCAGGCACGCATGATGAACAACATGAGCGACTCGCTTAAAGAGACATACCTCATACCGCGAGAATATGGTTTCTATCTCAAACACGACTGGATTGCGACAAGTGTCGGATATGTTGACGATAACAACGCCTTGGCTCAGGAAAGTCCTGTCGAATATCCGCCTTTGGGCTATTTCACGGCTTGGCATTTGTGGAATGGCATGCTCGTGATAACGCGAGGGACGCCATCGTCAAAAAGCAATGGGCAAACAAACGTGAAAAGCCTCCAAAATGACACTTGCTCTATAGACTATCTCAATGGAGACTCGCTGGTGTTGTCAAGTGACGGAATCTCAAGAAGCTATTACAGAAAGGACAATATCAACGACGTAAACCGCAGGGCACAGGCCGTGGCAAACGAGTTAAAGAAAAAGGCTCTCAAGGAAACCATGAACTAAACAAGAATATATGGAGAAGAAAACGAAAATAGCAGTCGCCGGTACAGGTTACGTAGGGTTAAGCATTGCGACCTTGCTCGCCCAGCACCAACACGTAATCGCCGTGGACGTGGTAGCGGAAAAGGTTGAGATGCTTAAAAAACACATGTCGCCAATCAAGGATGAGTATGTGGAGCGTTACCTTAAGGAAAAGCCTCTCGACATTGACTTCACGACAGATGGCGAGGCGGCATACCGTGAAGCCGACTTCGTTGTCATTGCCACGCCAACCAATTACGACAGCGTAAAGAACTTCTTCGACACAAGCCATGTGGAGGAAGTGATTGAACTTGTCTGCAAGGTCAACCCTAATGCCATAATGGTGATTAAGTCTACCATACCAGTGGGCTACACATCCATGGTAAGGGAAAAGTTCCATTCAGACAATATCATATTCGCGCCAGAGTTTCTCCGTGAGTCCAAAGCCCTTTACGACAATCTATACCCTTCCCGAATCATAGTTGGAAGGCCGGAAGGCGACGCACGCCTTGACGAAGCCGCCCACGTTTTCGCCTCGCTCCTCCAGCAAGGAGCCATAAAGAAAGACATACCCACACTATTCATGGGCACCACCGAGGCCGAGGCGGTAAAGCTCTTCGCCAATACTTACCTCGCCCTCAGGGTGAGCTATTTCAATGAGCTTGATACATACGCTGAGGTAAAAGGGCTGTCGAGCAAGAATATCATAAACGGCGTGTGCCTTGATCCACGCATAGGCTCATTCTACAACAATCCATCGTTTGGCTATGGCGGATATTGTTTGCCAAAAGACACGAAGCAGCTCCTTGCCAACTACAAGGATGTACCAGAGAACCTCATCCAGGCAATAGTGGAAAGCAACCGCACGCGCAAGGACTTCGTTGCCGACCAGGTGCTTCGCAAGGCAGGCTATTACAGCTACAACGATCAAAACGCATACAACGCCGCCGGCGAGCACAAGTGCGTGATAGGTGTCTACAGGCTAACCATGAAGTCAAACTCCGACAACTTCCGCCAATCCAGCATTCAAGGTGTCATGAAGCGAGTGAAAGCCAAGGGCGCAACGGTAATCATCTATGAGCCCACGCTTAAAGACGGCTCCACGTTTTTCGGCTCAAGGGTCGTCAACGACCTCGACGCGTTCAAGGCACAAGCTCAGGCTATCATAGCCAATCGCTATGATAATATCCTCGACGACGTAAAGCGGAAAGTTTATACCCGCGACCTATTCTTCAGAGACTGATTCTGCTTTAACCAACTAAGATTATATCACCAAACAAATGAAAACAGACATAGAAATAGCACAAGAAACCACCTTGCGCCGCATTGACAGCATCGCAAAAGAACTGGGTATCGACGAGAACCACATAGAACCTTACGGCCGATACATAGCCAAGGTATCGCTTGATGCCATCGATGAAGAGCGCATGAAGCGACACAACCTCATCTTGGTGACGGCAATATCACCAACCAAAGCCGGCATTGGAAAGACAACTGTTTCTGTTGGTCTCGCGCTTGGTTTAAACAAAATCGGGAAAAAGGCGATAGTAGCATTGCGTGAGCCTTCGCTCGGCCCATGTTTCGGCATGAAAGGTGGCGCTTGCGGTGGCGGTTACGC
>DJQL01000053.1:0-5288 GCA_002437565.1 Prevotella sp. UBA6387 | reverse complement strand
GGTGTTGCCGATGGACAAGATAAACCTACACTTCACTGGAGACTTTCATGCCATAACAACGGCCAACAACATGATTGCCGCCTTGCTTGACAACTATCTTTATCAGCACGCAAAGGACGGCTTCCGCCTAAAGACCATTCTGTGGAAAAGAGTGCTTGACGTCAACGACAGGTCGCTTAGGCAAATCATAACCGGACTCGGCCCTCTCACCAACGGCATACCGACACAAACTGGCTTTGACATTACCCCGGCGTCTGAAATCATGGGAATAATGTGCTTTGCCAAGGACATGGAAGACCTGAAGCAACGCATAGGAAACATATTGCTGGGCTTCGATTACCAAGACAAACCATTCTACGTGCGCGACATGGGCATTGAGGGTTCCATCGCCGTGCTGCTCAAGGATGCCTTGAAGCCTAACCTCGTGCAAACCACCGAAGGTACGCCCGCCCTCGTTCATTGTGGTCCTTTCGCAAATATAGCACATGGCTGCAACTCCGTGGTGGCAACGAAGATGGCCCTCTCGCTTGGCGACTACGCCATAACAGAGGCAGGCTTCGGTGCTGACCTTGGCGCGGAAAAGTTTTACGACATCAAGTGCCGCGTGTCTGGCTTGCGACCAGCCTTGACAGTGCTTGTAGTTACCTTGCAGGCATTGAAAATGCATGGTGGAGTAGACTATAAAGATATTAAAGAGCCTAATATCGAGGCAGTCAAGCAAGGTTTCTGGAACCTTGACAAGCACGTGGAAAACATTCAGCGTTTCGGGCAAAAAATCGTCGTGGCATTCAACCGCTACAACAACGACACCGAAGAAGAAATAGAAGCCGTGAGGACGCACTGTCACGAATTGGGTGTGGGGTTCGCCGTGAACAACGCATTCGCCGAGGGAGGAAAAGGTGCTGAGGAACTTGCCAACGCCGTGGTTCAGGCAATAGAGGCCGTGCCTTCACCCAAGCTGCGGTATATTTACGAGGATGACGACAGTGTAAAAGACAAGATAGTGGCTGTGGCCAAGAAAATATATGGCGCAGGCAGCGTGAGTTTCTCGCACAAGGCTGAGACACAGATAAAGCACGTCTACGACTTGGGGCTCTCCCAGTTGCCTGTGTGCGTGGCTAAGACACAATACAGCTTTTCCGTAGACCCAAAGGCTTATGGACAGACCGACGGTTTCCATCTCGATGTCGCTGACATAGTAATCAACTCAGGGTCGGGAATGATAGTGGCAATAGCTGGCAACATACTCCGTATGCCAGGACTTCCGGCTTCGCCGCAAGCAAACAACATCGACATTGTTGATGGCAGAATCATAGGATTGAGTTGATGAGATTGCGACAATTCCTTTTTATCGTTGCCGTCATCTTGACTCAGACGCTCTCGTCATGCTACGAGCACCGCACAGGGCAGCGCTTCGCGCGCAATAAGGCCATCTCTGAGCGCACGATAGACTCCCTGTCGTTTTTCCAAAAGCACCACTACACAAACAACTACAACTTTGTGGTGCGCACCGACTCGCTTACCCTTCTGAGGCAACTGCCAGAAGAGGAAGTCGCTGGTATGGAGACAGACTCGTTCAGTGTGCATAAAGGTGACCATTTGGCTGTGGCTGACATCAAGACGGTGCCAGCCGACTCAATCGACTCTGTTTGGGTGCAATTGGCAAACGACACATCTGCATTCGGATGGACACGAGAGAAGGATATGTTGCCTCGGGTGATGCCAGACGATCCCATATCGCAATTCATTTCAGCGTTTTCCGATTCTCACTTAATAGTATTTCTCATTGTAGTAGTGGCTTTTGGCACGAGCTACACGCTATGGAAGTTATTCAAGAAAAAGGCATATATAGTTCATTTCCACGACATTGACTCTGTTTATCCCACGATGCTTTGCCTTATCGTGGCAAGCGCGGCGACCTTTTATGCCACAATCCAGCTCTACGCGCCACAACTGTGGCAGCACTTCTATTTTCACCCAACATTGAACCCATTCTCGGTGCCACCCGTGCTGATGTTGTTCTTGCTTTCAGTGTGGGCCATGTTAATCGTGGGAATAGCTTGCGCTGATGATGTATGCCATAAGCTTTCCGGCTCACAGGCCGTGCTATATCTTGGGGGCTTGGCAGCGGTATGCGCCATAGACTATATCGTGTTCAGTGTCACCACATTATATTTCGTAGGTTATCCATTGCTCATGGCCTATATAGTATTTGCGTTGTATCGCCATTGGCGAAACCGAACGATTTATATATGCGGCAACTGTGGGAAGCCGATCAAGCATAAGGGGAAATGCCCATATTGTGGTGCGATAAACGACTAAACATAATTCAAATATTTACACAGAGGATGAGCAAGACCGACTTGATGAGGCAACTCGTGACAAAGCTCAACGCGGCTTCAGATGCCTACTATAATGGGCGTGGCGAGTTGATGACAGACCATGAATGGGATACTCTTTTTGATGAGCTTCGACAACTTGAGCAAGAAACGGGCATGGTGTTGGCCGATTCGCCCACTCACAAGGTGTCTGCCGATTCTACAGCAGGACAGAAAGAGCCACACGAATATCCAGCGCTCTCGCTTGCCAAGACAAAGAAGATAGAAGATCTCGTGAAATGGGCAGAGAATAAGCCCATATGGTTGTCGTGGAAACTTGACGGGCTGACGCTTGTGGTGACTTACGACAACGGTCGTTTAACCAAAGTGGTAACGCGTGGAGATGGGCACATTGGCACTAACATAACAAATTTGGCACCTGCCATTAATGGCATAAAGCCAATAATCAAAGCACAGGGGCACGTTGTCGTGAGAGGAGAAGCGGTAATATCATACAGCGACTTCGAACAATTCAACCTTGAGAGTGATGAGGAATATGCCAATCCAAGAAACCTCGCATCAGGTTCAATGACACTGAAAGATCCCAATGAGGTAGCACAAAGGCACATTCGTTGGATTCCGTTCACGCTTGTGCACACCGATGAACACATAAAATCATGGGGAAAGCGTATGGATTGGCTCAACGAGATTGGGCTTGGATGCGTAGACCATGAGTTGATTGAGAATCCAACGTTTGATAAAATAAACGAGGCGGTAGACCGATGGTCACGAAAAGTGACCCACAAGGAGAATCCGTATCCCGTGGACGGCCTTGTAATTGCGTATGATGATACCGAATATGCCGCTACTGGGTCTGTGACAGGGCATCACGCCACACGAGCCGGATTTGCTTTTAAGTGGGCCGATGAAAGCGCAATCACGGAACTTGACCACATTGAATGGAGTTGTGCTGCTTCTACAATATCACCTGTTGCCGTATTCAAGCCTGTTGAGCTCGAAGGCACAACCGTAAGACGTGCGTCGCTGTGCAACATAAGTGAGTGTGAACGGCTTGGAATAGGAGGGAAAGGAACCAAGTTAGAGGTAATCAAGGCAAACAAAATAATACCGAAAGTCATAAGCATACGCCAAGCCCACGGACAGCTTGACATACCTAAAAATTGCCCCGTATGCGGCTCGCCGACAGAGGTGATAGAAAGCGAGGCAAGCGGAACCAAGACATTACATTGCACAAACCACGAATGCCCTGCCAAACAATTGAAAAAGTTCGCAAGATTCGTTTCCAAGTCTGGCGTGAATATCGATGGCATATCAGAACAGACGCTTCAACGGTTCATAAACCTCGGTTGGATAAAAGACTTTGCCGACATATATAAGGTGCCTGACCATGCAGCCGAGATAGCTCGCCTTGACGGTTTTGGCAACAAATCGGCAAACAATATCATCAAATCTGTGTCAAAGGCTCGTGATGTAGAGGCTCAGCACTTGCTTTACGCCCTCTGCATCCCGCTTTGTGGGCAAGATGTATGCAAACGGCTGTTATCTTCCTACAAACTCACCGAACTCGTAAAAATAGCGAGAGGTGAGACAGGCAACGGCTCATTGTTCGCGCCAGACAGCGAAACTATTCTGTCGGCAACACCTGGCATCGGCCCGGAGAAAGCGAGACAGTTCGTGGCTTGGTTTGCGAACGACACAAACATGAGCGTCTACGATAAATTATTGAGCGAGATTAACATTAAAGAAGCTCAACCAGCATCGATTGGCGAATTATGCAAAGGTCTTACATTCGTCATAACAGGTGACGTAAACCATTACAAGAACCGTAATGAGTTGAAAGCTTATATTGAGAGTGAAGGGGGTAAGGTAACTGGCTCTGTGAGTAAGTCGACTTCTTTCCTTATCAACAACGACATAAACTCTACAAGCACGAAAAACAAGAAAGCCAACCAGCTGGGCATACCTATCATATCAGAGGATGACTTTATAAGTAAGTTCACACAAAGGGAATAAACAATAATTTAGACAATGATGAGAATAGATATTATCACAGTACTGCCAGAAATGTTAGAAGGCTTCGTAAACGAGAGCATTCTGGCGCGTGCGCAAGAGAAAGGGCTTGCGGAAATCCACTTGCATAATTTGCGTGACTATACAAATGATAAATGGCGACGCGTGGACGACTATCCCTATGGAGGTTTCGCCGGAATGGTAATGCAATGCGAACCTATTGACAATGCCATTTCAGCATTAAAAAAAGAGCGAGACTATGACGATGTGATCTACGTATCGCCAGATGGTGAGCGTTTCGACCAAAAGATCGCAAACGATATGAGCCTTCAAGAGAACTTGATTATACTTTGTGGACACTATAAAGGCATTGATCAGCGAGTGCGTGACCATCTCATCACAAGGGAAATCAGCGTTGGCGACTTTGTGCTCACTGGTGGAGAATTGGCAGCAGCCGTGATTGCCGACGCCGTAGTGAGACTTGTGCCTGGCGTGATAAGCGATGACCAAAGCGCCCTTTCGGATTGTTTTCAAGACGATTTGCTTGCAGCTCCTATTTACACTCGGCCTTCCGATTACAAAGGATGGAAAGTGCCAGAAATTCTACTATCTGGCAACGAGGCAAAAATAAAGCAGTGGGAAATGGACCAAGCGCTCGAGCGTACTAAGAGGTTGAGACCAGACCTTCTGAAGTAACACGTCGATAAATTCAATGTCATTCCAGGAGTGTGCTGTGTGTTTAATCATTGTTAATTAATGCAATCTCATGCTCCATTTACATTTTTTGTGATTAACTTTGCGAATGCAAAAGGAAGGTTGGCAGAGTGACCGAATGCGCTAGACTCGAAATCTGGTATACCCATTACGTGGTATCGGGGGTTTGAATCCCTCACCTTCCGCTTTTATTTCAAAGGGGGAGCATTACTATCATATAAAAGG
>DJQL01000022.1 GCA_002437565.1 Prevotella sp. UBA6387 | reverse complement strand
ATCTGCTTCCGTTTTATACCAATGTGAAGCAAGGCGACACCGCTTTCTTCATAGGCAATTTCATTCTTGAGCTTCGTCAGGGGCGCGTTGATGACTTCATGCGCCGCATGGCGACGATGCTTGCCGACACCGACTACAAGGTGGTTGGCGACAGCGAGCTGTATTTCCAGAACGCCTTTTACCTTATCTCTCGCATGCTTGGCTTCTACACCGAGGTTGAGCGCGAGACGAGCGATGGCCGCATGGACATGACGGTGAAAACCAAGGACTATGTTTACATCTTCGAGTTCAAGCTCGACGGTAGTGCCGACGACGCGTTGAGGCAGATTGACGAGAAAGGCTACGCCAAGCCCTTCGCGCTGGACAGCAGGAAACTCATAAAGGTAGGCGTGAACTTCTCGCTTGAGAAGAGGCGCATTGAGGAGTGGAGACATGAGTAAGATGTGGCATTACCATCTCATCGCCATCGTTGTGGTGTTGCTGTGGGGGGTGACGTTTGTCAACTCCAAGGTGCTGCTCAACCATGGCTTGCAGGCCCATGAGATTTTCACGCTTCGCTTCCTGCTCGCCTATATTTGCATTTGGATATTCTTTCCCCGTCGGCTTTTTGCCAAGTCGTGGAAAGACGAGCTTATGCTCGCCCTTCTTGGTGTGACAGGCGGCTCGCTCTATTTCGTGGCAGAGAACATGGCCGTGAAGATAGGCTATGTCACAAACGTGTCGTTCATAGTGTGTTCCGCGCCATTGCTTGCCACGCTCATTGCCCTTGCCTTATGCAAGGACATGAAGGCCACGCGCAATCTCATCTGTGGCAGTCTCGTGTCGGTCACGGGCTTGGCGTTGGTCATATTCAATGGGCAGGTAATCCTCAAGCTCAATCCCCTTGGTGACACGTTGGCTCTCGTGGCATCGCTCTGCTGGGCCGTCTATACCCTCTTGTTGAGACGGCTCAACCACTATGGTAGCGTGTTCATCACTCGCAAGGTGTTTTTCTATGGATTGCTCACGGTGTTGCCATGCTACATAGTCTGGCCATGGGACTTTCCCTTGCGCCAGTTGCTCCAGCCAGCCGTGCTTGGCAATTTGCTCTTCCTTGGCGTGATAGCGAGTTTTGCGTGTTTCGCCCTTTGGAGTTGGGTGAGCAAGAAAGTGGGTGCGTTAGCCGTGAGCAATTATGTTTACCTCAACCCCATATCCACCACCTTGGCGAGTGCGCTGGTTCTCGGTGAGCGGCTCACGTGGATGGCGGCTTTGGGCAGCGTGATGATTCTCGTCGGGCTATACGTGATAAGCAAGCATAGAGACAAGTCGAAGCATTGATGCTTTCCTATCTTCCACACGCACAACAAATATATTAACCCTTAATACCTGTTATTATGCTCCTTAGACCTTCCAATTGCAGCACAATTGTTTTGCGACTGTCTTTCTTCGTCGCACTTTTCTTCTTCTCACACACGGCTTGTTCCGTGCCCGCAAAGCGTGGAGTAGTAAAAACCTTGCGTTTGGCAGATGGCACCACTGTCAAGGCTTTTCTTCGTGGCGATGAGCGTGCCCATTGGTGGCAGACGGATAATGGGCGTTGTTTCTTGATGGACAGTCTTGGTCGTGCGGTGGCAGTGGAGCCTGATGTCATGGTGGCAGAAGCCAAGCGGCGAGTGAAGGCGAAGCGTGCGACTGCGGCGAAATTTAGGAGAGCCAATATGAGAAAACAAAACAAGGCGGCCACAGTAGACAAGTTGCTCGGCCAAAGGCACGCTCTTGTGATATTGGTGAATTTTCAGGACACGAAGTTTAAAACCTCAAAATATGGTCCTGCTTCACAACTGTTTAACAGAATTGCCAACGAGACAAACTACAGTGAAAATGGGTTCTGTGGTTCGATAGCTGATTATTTCAAGGCTCAGAGTGGTGGCCAGTTTATTCTCGACTTTGATGTTGCAGGCCCTGTAACGTTGTCGCATGGGTATGCGTATTATGGCGCAAACGATGCCTACGGCAATGACATGCGCCCAATGGAAATGGTGAAAGAAGCTTGCCAGGCAGTGGACGATGCAGTGGATTTCACAAGATACGACTGGGACGGAGACGGAGAGGTGGAGGAAGTGTTTGTGGTGTATGCTGGTAAAGGCGAGCACGATACCGAAGACAACGCCAACTTGATATGGCCCCACATGGATAATCTTGCAAGCTATGGAGAAAAGTTGACTCTTGATGGAGTGGACGTGGCCACCTATGCCTGTGCCTCGGAGCTAAATGCAGACAACACACTGTCGGGCATTGGCACGTTTTGCCATGAGTTTTCCCACTGCATGGGCTTCCCTGACATGTACGACACGGCAGGAGAAGGCGGCAACTACGGCATGGGGTCGTGGGACTTGATGGACTATGGCTCTTACAACGGTGACGGTTATGTGCCCGCTGGTTATTCGGGCTATGAGAAGATGGTGTGTGGATGGACAGTGCCCATTGAACTTGAAGATGGCGTGGAGATTGAGGACATGTCACCACTTTCGAGCATGGGCCAGACCTATATTGTGTACAACAAAGGAAACGCAAACGAATATTACATACTTGAGAACAGGCAGAAGCAAGGTTTCGACAAATGTCTTCCGGGCAGCGGGCTGCTTATAGAGCACATAGACTATGATAAGGACATTTGGGATTGGAATGTCGTCAATACCACAAATGGAGAATACTACAAAGAAAATGGAACCACCATGTTGCGCAACGATCACCAGCGCGTAACCATATTCCATGCCAACAACCAAGATCCTGACTATGATGCCGCTTATCCTTACATGGGACTTGACAGCTTGACAGATAGTTCCCGTCCTGCCACCATGCTATGGAACGCCAACACCGACGGCACTTATCTCATGCACTGCGGGATATCGAAAATCAGGCATAATGGCGATGGCACCATGGCTTTCACCTTTGCCTTGTCGAAAGGAGGGACAACAGGAGACGACAACTCCATAATCTTCAAGGAAACTTTTGACAAATGTTCTGGCAAGGGCGGCAACGATGGAAAATTCAATGGCTCTGGTATAGCCACGGGAGCTTTCTTGCCAGACAATGACGGCTGGAAGCACTACGTTCCCCTAAAAGACAACTATATGTATGGTGCTAACCGTTGCGCCAGGTTTGGCAATACCAGTCAATCTTACTCTGGAAGTGTGCAGACACCAGCATTCACGCTCACTGGCGACACCTTGGAGCTGTCGTTTCGTGCAGCTTGCTGGAATGCCAAGACCGATGGTGCGGCATTGAACATAATGTTGGATGGTGGCGATGCCAAACTGCTCGACAGTGGCAGTCTGACCATGAAGAAAGGCGAATGGACCGAATACAGTCTGCGTTTAGTTGGCACGGGTCGTTGCAGCGTGGCTTTCATGCCGTCAAAGAGGTTTTTCCTCGACGATGTGGTGGTGAAGGTCAAGGCAAAAAAAGCAACCACGGCCATAGGGCATGTGTGTCGCGATTATGATGTAGCCAGACCTTCCGATATGATATATACAATAGATGGCAAACCAGTGGGCTCTGACTTTCGACATTTGCCACATGGCATATATGTAGTGGGTGGGAAAAAGATAGCCAAGTAGGTTTGAAAAATGACTATTGGCAACTTGTGGCCACTAAGAAATGTGGCCATATCTTGCCATTATATATAGGAAAAGCAGTAACTTTGCGCTTGTTATGACGCGTATATTGTTGCTTTTGTTGTCGTTGTGCTTGACTATTTGCGCCAAGGCGTGGCATCCTGTCGGATACAACACCGTCATAGGCGAATGGAAAGGCACCTGGGCCACTGCCATGCAAGTGCCAGTAAAGACCTTCATGCCCTACAACAACCAAATGAGTGACCGTTCCGTGAGACAGGTGATTAAGGTGTCGGCAGGTGGCAAGGTTGTCAGGTTGCTATTGAGCAATGTGTTTTCTGGAGAGGCGGTAGTGCTGAGAAGCGTGTACATAGCCCATGCCATTGACTCGTTCAGGGTCGATGCCAAGTCTGCAAGATACCTTAAATTCAACGGTGACGATGGAGTCGTCATACGGCCTGGAAAGAGCGTGTTTTCCGATGCCTTGACATTTGATCTCAAGCCATTGGAGAAAGTGGCCATAACGGTCAATTATGCCTATGCGCCAAAGTCTCCAACGGTGCACATGGGCTCGCGCACCACAAGCTATATTCTCAAGGGCGTGAGCAAGCCGGAAACAGATTTCTCCAAGGCTTTCCGATATGAAAAATGGTTCAACATAGCCGCGCTGGAAGTGCTGTCAAACAATGTGCGTGGCATAGCCATCATAGGCAACAGCATAACAGACGGCAAGGGATCCACCACCGACCAGCAAAACCGATGGCCCGACGAGATGAGCTATTGGCTCAACGGACCGTTCAAGTGGAAGAAAGAAGAGAAGGCAAAGGCTGCCAACAACAAAGTAGTGTCCACGCAATGGGGAGTGCTGAACCTTGGCATAGGCAACAACCGTGTGTTGTCGTATAGCGGATATGGCGAGGCCGCGAAGATTCGTTTCGACCGTGACATACTTGGGCAGCATGGCGTGACAGACGTGGTGATATTTGAGGGAATAAACGACCTTGGCACAAGCAAGTATGGCGTGGCTACGGCCTACAACCTCA
>DJQL01000021.1:6791-15082 GCA_002437565.1 Prevotella sp. UBA6387 | reverse complement strand
CCGTCTCAAACCAGTAGCGGCCGAACTTCTGTCGGCTAAGCGTATTAAGCAAACTGAAAGGGTTATATATCCCTTCACCATGCCCTACAAAGTGGTAGCCATCGTAATATTTTTCGAGACGGGACAAAGCATCCTCATAACTGATGCCATAGCTCTTGGACAGTTCTTGGACAGATTCCTCAAAATAGCGGTGGATTTCCTCTTCTGTTATGCCGCAGATGGTTTGGTAACGCTCGTCCATCGACAGGTCGATGAGGTTGTTAAGGTCGGAGAACACGCTCACCTTGCCAAACTTCGTCACGCCCGTGAGCAAGGCGAACTTTATGCAGCCGTCCATAGACTTCAACACGCCATAGAAGGCCTTGAGCGTCGTGCGGAAACTGTCTTGCAACTCGGGATGGGCGATGGTGGCAAGCAACGGCTTGTCATACTCGTCAACCAATATCACGACGCGCTTGCCGGTCTTCTTGTAGGCCTGCCCTATCACGTACTCGAAGCGCTGGCCGGCCTCGTGGAGCGAAGGCAAGGTGCCGTATTGCCGCTCCAAGGGAGTGAGAAAGGCATCCAACTTCTCATAGAGCGACTCCTCCGTCTTGTATTCACCAACGTTCAAGTCGAGATGGAATATGAGATACTCCGTCCAATCCTTTTCAAGCCGCTCGATGGCAAGACCCTTGAACAGTTCTTTCTTGCCAGACAGGTACGCCTCCAAGGTGGAGATGAGCAGGCTCTTGCCAAACCGACGCGGACGGCTCAGAAAGTAGTAGCGACCTTCATTAACAAGTCTATAAATAAGAGCAGTCTTGTCAACATATACGTAACCATCATTGCGAAGGCTCTCAAAGTTTTGTATGCCTATGGGATATTTCATATCTGTGTGTCACTTTTTCTTTTCCGCTTCGAAGATACGAAGAAATCGGCATACACGCAAATTAAAAAGACAAAAAGAGAGGCAAACTTTTAGGTTTGCCTCTCTTTTTTATATTATGCAAGATGCCTAAGAAGGCATCTTGCAAGGAATCACACTGTTTCTACGCATTATTTACTTGTTCGCGAACTTCACGTCGCGAATGAAGTCGGTGCCCACGCCAAACGAGCCGGCGCTGACGTTGTGTTTCCAAGGCAGCACAAACATGTTCTCGGAAGCCACGTAGCCACCGAAGTTGGCCTTGTTGGCCTCGCCTGTATATTTTGACGGGTCATTGGTTTCCGCTGCCCAACCATAGCTCACCATGCCATAGTTGCCATACTCGAATCCGGCCTGCGTGCTGGTCTGCTCGCCACCGTCGGAGGCGCACAACGTGAAGCTCTGCTTATCGCCAGTCTCCTTGTTCCACTTGAAGTAGAAGTGGTAACCAGCCACGTCGTCAATAGGCTCCAACATGTTCTTGATGCGATACACGTCGAGAGCGGGCGAATACTCTATGGTCACAGGCCACTGCGCTTCAGCGAAGAACGTCTCGTCGTAGGTGCCGGTTGCGAATGTCTCGTAGTCTTCCTTCACCACTTCCACCTTATAGGTGTTGGTCTCGTGACCATAGTTCTGCTTATAAGAGTTGGTATAGCTCTCTGGCACGCGAATCACGAATTGGTAGTCAGTGTTCAGGCTCATGTCGGCGGCAGGTGTCACCGTGATCGTGGCCAACGAGTCGCCAGCCGCGAAGCTCGCCGTTTCGGGCACGTTCCAGCCCTCGGGCACGATGAGCTTCTCCACGGGCACGCTGAGAGTGCCCTGAGTGGTGTGGCGGTTGAGCGTCACGTCAAAAGTGGTGGCCGTCTTTTCCATCACGGGGTTGGAATAGGTCAGGAACGTCACATTGTTCTCGCCAGCGGGCTCGCCTGCCTTGTAGTCATCGTTGTCGCTGCAAGCCGAGAAAGCGAACGCACCAGCAAGCATCGCGCCAATGACGAATAATTTATCTATTCTCATATATTTAGTCTTAATTGAATGTATGTTTACTGTGTTGTTAGTCGGTCACGCCGTCACGCAGGTTGCCGTTCTGACCAGCCACTGGCAGCGAGCCGCCCTCGTTGTCCACGATGCTGAGGTTGTTGTTCTTCTCGCTCTGTGGGAAACGCATGTTGAGCCAACCGTCGTCGGCGGCCACGTTGAACTGGAACTTGCTTGGGAAGTTGTTTGCCACGCCCTGGTGGAAACGCACGATAGGCTTGCCCAGACGCTTGGCGTCGACGGTGAAGAAGCCCTCGCCCCACAGCTCCACGCGACGCTGGAACCAAATCTCGTTGGCGAGAGACAGTCCGCGGCCATTGATGTCGTAGCTGGGGTCACGATATGTCTTCACGAAGTTTGTGAGGATCTCGCGGGCCTTGGCCTCGTTGCCGCTCTTGGCATAGCCCTCGGCGGCGATGAGATACATCTCCTCGATGCGCATCAATGGGAAGTCGTTCATATTGGTTGTGGCGCCCACGCCGTTCTTCATGCCAAACTTGATGTTGGTGTAAGGCTCAAAGGCAGTCTTGTTACCGTTCTTCAAAGTGAAGTCGGCCATGGCATCACCCTTGGCCACCTTGCCGTTGTCAGGGTCTGTCCACGAGAGGTTAGCCCAGTTTGGAGAATGCTTCTTTGCGTCGAGCCACCATCCCTTGCGCACGTCGGTAGCCGGAATCTTGTCGTAGAGCAGCTGGTTGATGACAGGCGTGTTGCCCGTGGCGGCAGCATAAGCGTCGCCAGAGAAAGCGCAGTTCCAAGCCGATGAGGTCTGGTAGTTGCCATAGCCGCTATTGTCTTGCGCGTCTGCCTCGGTGCGCAGCACTGCCCAGATCCAGGCATGGCCGTCGCCCTTAGTCACGTCGTCGAAACCTGGCACGCTCACCTCCTCGCGCGTAGCGGGAGTGTAACGTCCGCTGCTGATGACCTTCTCGGCATCGGCAGCGGCGTCAGCCCACTTGCCCATGACGAGGTTGGCGCGGGCACGGAGGCCGAGAGCCACGTCCACGTTGATGTATTGCTTGTTGGAGCGCTCTGCGTCGAGGTGCTCCACGGCATAGTTGAGGTCGTTCATGATGGTCTCATACACCTTCTTCACCGTGGCACGGGGGTTGTGCGTGGCATCCACGCTGTCGGAGAGCAGGGGCACGCAAGGCTGGTCGGCGGCCTGCTCGTAGCCAAACTGGAAGTAAGGCGCGAGCATCATGTAGTCGTAGGCGCGGATAGTCCTGGCCGAGGCAATATACATGATGGCAGTCTTGTCTTGCGTGTCGGCAGGATAAGAGCTTATCACCGAGTTGGCCACGCCCATCTGCTTGTAAGGTATGACGTAGCGGATGTAAGGGTTGGCGTAGTTGGCGTTGCGTGAAGACAACTCGCTGCACACCGAGAACCAGTTGTAGTTGTTGTCGCCACCAGTCATGTCGGCACCCTCCATGTCGCCGGCCATGAGAGCCATCACGAGACCGAAGTCGTCGGCGCGCTGACCCTTGCTCAAGCCACTCGTGCCGCCCTTGCCTATGTAGTTGAACATGCCGTCGTAAGTGGCCTTGACACGCTCAGGTATAACCTCGTTGGTGGCAAGACGCTGGTCGGCAGACAAATATTTGTTTCCCTCATACTCTTGCTCGTTGAGGTCGTTGCACGCCGTCAATGAAAGCATCGCGGCGGAGGCCATGAGCAAGTATATCTTGTTTTTCTTCATTTGAGTATTTTGTTATTAGTGTCACCCCTGCCCGTAAGCGAGGGGCGACTATGACGAACATCGTGTTTAGAATGTCAGCTGTATGCCAGCGGTTATTGAGCGCATGGCAGGATAACCACCGCCACCGATAAGGGCGGCACCAGAGGTGTAGCTGCCCACGCCCACGTAGGTGCGAGGGTCGAGACCCTTGCGCGCGCTGATGAGGAAGAGGTTCTCAGCCGTGACATACACGCGGATGTTGTTGATGTACATGCGCTGCACGAGCTGCTTGGGGAAGGTGTATCCCAACGACACGTTGTTGAGGTTGAGATAGTCGGAGCTCGTGAGGTAGGTGTCTACAGGGGTCTGGCCCAGGTTGCCCGCGTCGGCGGCGAGCGACGACAGCACGGGTATGTTGCTGTTGGGGTTGCTGACTGCATCCCAGCCCTTGAGCACGTCCTTGTGCAAGGTGTAGCCGCCGTTGCCCACCACGGTCATGTACTGCTGGTACATGCCATCGTAGACCTTGCCGCCAAGCTGATAAGAGAACTGGAAGCCGAAGTCGAGCTGGCCGAAGTTCTCCGGTGTCCACGTGAGGTTGAAGCCGAAACCGCCATAGACCGATGGGTTCACGTCGCCCAGGTCATACTGCGTGGCGGCGGTGGCGTCGTTCGTGGTGGTCTGGCCGGTCACGTTGCCATCGGCATCGGTCACGTCCTTGTAGAAGAGGGGCTGGCCGTTGGTCTTGTCCACGCCGGCCGACTTTCTCATATATGCCTCGTAGATGCTGCCGCCAATGCGCAGGATGGAGCTGGTGCCCTTGATGCCGTTCTCCTTGACGCTCGGGTCGAGGTCGGTGATCTTGTTCTTGAAGTGGGTGAGGTTGAGGTTGCCGCTCAGCGTGAGGTTGCGGGTCTTGATGATGTCGCCGTTGACGGTGAGCTCAATGCCCTGGTTCACCATCTCGCCCACGTTGGCAGGGTATGTTGCCACGGCTGAGCCTGAAGACAAAGGCAGGGTCTTCATGTAGAGCAGGTCGGAGGTGGTCTTGTGGAAGTAGTCCACGCTACCGCTCAGGCGGCTGTTGAACAGCGCGAAGTCGGCACCCACGTTCCACTCGCCGCTCTTCTCCCATGTCAGGTTGGAGTTGCCACGGAACACCTGGATGGAGCTGTAGCTGCCCTGCTCGCCGTCCTTGCCCTCGGTGTAGGAAATCTGGTAGAAGTCTGACCAAGGATGGAAACGGAAGTCGTCGCGGGCGAGGTTCTCGCCAGAGTCCATGTTGTCGTTACCCTGCACGCCATAGCTCAGCTTGAGCTTCAAGAGGTTGACCCAATCGGCCTTGAACCACTTCTCCTTGTTGATCTGCCATCCTGCCGATGCCGACCAGAAGGTTCCCCAACGATGACCGGGGGCGAAGATTGAGCTGCCGTCGCGGCGGAGTGACACCTCACCGAAGTAGCGCTCATCGTAGTTGTAGTCGCCACGGAAGAAATAACCGTCGCGCACCAGGTGGTCGGTGTAAGAGTTCAAGCTCATGTTGGCGCGGCCGTAGGCGTTGCCAAGCTCGGCGATGAACGGGTCGAAGAGGTGGTCGTTTTGGCCGCTCAGCTCCGACTCTTTATAATAGTAGTGCTCGTAACCCGCGAGGAGGTTCAAGGCGTGCTTGCCAAACTGCTTGTCGTAGTTGGCGGTGTAAATCTGGTTGGTGGAGAAGTTGCGCGTTGACACCACATAAGCCATGCCGTCCACGCTTGAGTTTGTGCTGAAACGGCTGTACAGGTAGTTGTACTGGCCCGTGCGGTTGAAGATCGTGAAGTTGGCTGCGAGGTTCAGACCCTCAACTGGGGTGACGGTCATCACCCAGTTGCCACGGAACTGGTCGAAGTCGGCGTTCTTCTTGTCATACTCGTTGTTGGCCATGGCGTTGCCGGTCATGGCAGGACGCTTGAAGTTGGTCTGGTTCATGTCGTAGGTTGGGCCGCCAATGGCGTTCTTCACGATGTTGCCATCGGCATCGCGCACGTACATTGGGTATATAGGCGCAATCTTGTTGGCTATGTCGTAGATATTGCTGCTGCCGCCATAAGTGTCGGCATCGAACGAAGGACGCTGGGTCTTGATGTGGGTATAGTCGAGGTTGGCCGCCATCTTGAGCCAGCTCTTGGCCTGGTATTCCACGTTGCTGCGCGCCGTGAAACGCTCGAAGTTGGAGTTCTTCACCGAGCCACCGTCCTTGAGGTAGCCAAGGTTGCTATAGTAAGACACCTTGTCGGAACTTCCGTTCAAGCCGAGGTTGTACTCCTGGCGGAACGCCGAGTTGTTGATGGCATCGTAGTAGTCGTCTGGCAAATAGGTGTACTCGCCATCGCTATAGCCGAGCTTGGCGTTAGGGTTGAGCTTGAAGTTGGTGCCGATGAGGTTCTCGCCTGCGGGCACGGTGTAGACCTTGTAGCCAAGGCCGCCGTTGTTGGCGTCGAAGAGGTTCTTGCAAGCATCGTTGTAAGCCTCCTGCGCGGTCTTGCCATGGAGATACTCTGAGTTGTACATTGCCTTGAACCAAGTCTCGTAATACTGGGCTGGGTCGGTTATGACATCGTAGCGAGGCACCTCGCGATGGTTGGAGCCGAGCTTAGCGTCGAGGGTTATGCGTGCCGCACCCGCTCCACGGCTCTTCTTGGTGGTGATGATGACCACGCCGTTGGAGCCACGCGCGCCATAGATGGCTGCGGAGGCGGCATCCTTCAAGACGGTCATCTCCTGGATGTCGGCTGGGTTGATGGCGGCAATGTCGCCATCGTAAGGCGCGCCGTCCACGATATACAGAGGCTCTGTGCTCGCGCTCATGGAACCGAAACCACGAATGCGAATCTTCGGCGTGGCGCCTGGCTCACCGCTCTCTGTCTGGAGCTGCACGCCGGCCACGCTACCGGTCAGGGCCTGAGTGGCGTTGGAAACAATGTGCTTGGAAATGTCGTCTGCCTTCATCTCGCCAGCCGCGCCAGTGAATGATGAACGCTTCTGTGTGCCGTAAGCCACCACGACCACGTCGTCGAGGGTGTGCTGGTCGGCTATCAAGGTTATCCTGACGTTTTGGCCAGCCTTCACGGTCTGCTCCTTCATGCCGAGGTAGCTCACCGTGAGCTTCGAATTGGCGGGCGCGGAGATGGAGAAATGTCCATCAATGTCGGTCACGGCGCCAGTCTTGGTGCCATCGACCCTTACCGCCGCTCCCACGATTGGTTCACCGTTCTCGTCTACGACGGTACCAGTGACCGTGGATTGCGCCAGCGCCACTCCCGTCATCAGGAACAGGCCGGCTAAAAGCATCGTAAGTCTTTTTACCATAGAAACTCTCTGTTTTAATAAAATATAGTTATGTTTGTTCTCTCTCAATTATCTATTGCGCGCACACCTCGTGGCCGGAGGTGGGCAAAAACGTATCCTAAATACCTTACTATTTGTAATGTTTTTAATATGGATTGCAAAATTAACAAGATTGTATCATATGACAAAAAAATATTTAAGAAATCTGTCAAAATTTAACACATTATCCTTGCTTTGGTAACAAAAAGCAATCTTGATGGCCTTATTAACTTGTTTTTTTTAGTTTGCGATGGTTTTTTGTCACAGATGGCATGGTTTTCTACCGTTTTTTCGCCAACGTCACGATGCCTTGAACCGCCTCATTGCCCTGTCTGAGCAAGGTGTCGTCGATGGATCGGATGTAGACCATCGTGGTGTCTGGCCGGGTGTGGCCGAGAGCTTGCGAGATGACCGGCAGCGGCACACCCGTGCGATAGGCTATGCTCGCCCAACTGTGGCGCATGGTATATGACGAAAGCGTATGGGAGATGCCCACGGCCTTGCCGAGACGTTTCAAGGCGCGATTGTACCAGTTGAGCTTAGCGAGGTATTCTTGATAAGCCATCGGCTCTCGCGTAGAGCTTAGGATGGGAAATACATAGACAGACGGTGACGTGGCGGCATATATATTAATAATGTGTAGGGCATCGTGGCAAAGCGGCACTGTGACGAGCTGCGTGGTCTTGTGGCGGTGATAAGAAAGCGTGCCACCTACGACTTGCGATTTTCTGAGGTATGCCATGTCGACAAACGGCATGCCCATGGCATAAAACGAGAAGAGAAATAGGTCGCGCGCAAGCCGCAGGTCATCGCGCGCGTGGAGGTCGGCTTGCCGCAACAGCCGTATGCAATCCTCGTCTATGGCTTTTTTCCGTGTCCTTGCCCTTCCCGTGTAGCAGTTCTTGAATGGGTGATTGTCCTTGGTCAGACCGCGGCTCACAGCCTTGTTGTATATTGCCCTCAGCGTGCGGTTGTAGCAAGACGCGGTGTTGGCGGATATTCCCCTCTCCTTCATCCACTGCTGATAGTCGGCAAGCACAGCCTGGTTTATCTTGCCAAGGGGCAAGGAGCCAACGGCCATGGTAAACGAGCGCGAGGCGGTGAGATAGTTGGCCACGCGGCTGTAGTGACCCTTCCTCTCGCACTCCTCGGCAAGGCCCTGGGCAAAAACATGAAACGAAATGCGGCGTGACCTGAAATAACGAATAATGCTATTTATCATGGTTGTGATTTTTTTGTTTGTTCAAGAAATACGCCCACCTCCGGCCACGAGGTGTGCGCGCAATAGATAAT
>DJQL01000021.1:2049-6784 GCA_002437565.1 Prevotella sp. UBA6387 | reverse complement strand
GAGAGAGAACAAACATAACTATATTTTATTAAAACAGAGAGTTTCTATGGTAAAAAGACTTACGATGCTTTTAGCCGGCCTGTTCCTGATGACGGGAGTGGCGCTGGCACAGTCCACGGTCACCGGTACCGTCGTAGACGACAACGGTGAGCCAATCGTGGGAGCGGCGGTAAGGGTCGCCGGCACAAAGACCGGTACCGTTACGGATATTGATGGGCATTTCTCCATCGCCGCCCCTGAAAATTCCAAGCTCACGGTGAGCTACCTTGGCATGAAGGAGCAAACGGTGAAGGCAGGGCAAAACATTCGCGTGGCATTGTCTTCGGATGACAAGACACTCGACGAGGTGGTCGTGACAGGTTATGGAGTTACGAAGAAGACCGCATTCACTGGTGCGGCAGCCACTCTTGGCTCCGACCAGATTGCCCAAAAGGTAGACCCCAACCCAATCAAGTCGCTTGAGGGCACAGTGCCTGGCTTGCAGATGAGCATTGGCTCTGGCCAGCCTGGCGCTCCGGCCACAATCTTCATTCGTGGCCGCAACTCGCTCAACTCTGGCACGCAGCCTCTGTATGTAATCGATGGCGTGGCTTTCGACAACGACGAGGTTGGCATACGCAAGGATGAGGGCGCAACGACATCGCCACTGTCCACAATCAACGCGCAGGATATTGAGAATATCACCGTGCTGAAAGACGCAACCGCAACCTCAATCTATGGCGCGCGAGCCGCCAATGGTGTCATAGTCATCACGACTAAGCACGGAAAGAGCGGAAAGCCAAAGGTGAACTTCAACATGCGCTTAGGCTGGAACGAGATGCCTTCTTACACCGACAAGTACAAGCTTGTAGGCGCTGACAAGAACATCGAGCTGGCCACAGAGGCCCTGCTGAACTCCTACAACAAGTATGGAGAGAATTCCACATTCGGCTCTTATGCTCCAGTTTTTGGAATAACCTCTTTCAACAAGGAGACGGCTGAGGAATTCTATGACCAATACACCGGTGGATGGGTGAGCAACTATCGCAAGACTGGCCAGCAGACCAACTGGATGGACGAAATCACACGCAAGGGTCTCATACAGTCATACTCGTTGGACGTGAGCGGTGGTGGAGCAAACGACCACTCCCCTGTCTATTACGCTTCCATGGCCTACGACAAGAACAACTCGTTCATGATGGGCAAAGACCTTAAGCGCTACTCTTTCCGATTCAACTTCGACCAACAGGCTTCGAAGATAGTGAAATACGGATTCAACACCAACTTGTCTTACACAAAGACTAACAATGGCGCTGGCGGCGGTTACTTCTCAGATCCATTGACACAGGTATACATGATGAGCCCTATGACCAACGTGTATACCGAAGAGGGAAAATACAACTATGACACCACAACAGGTTACAACCCTGTAGCCCTGAGAGGAACAAATGGCGATGAGAACGTGGCAAAGCAATATCGTGTGCTGTTGAGCCCTTACGTGCAGATCAATTTCACCCCAGACCTTTACTTCCTGTCGCGTGGCGGTGTAGACTTCTATGTAATCGATGAGTTCGGATACTGGTCGTTCAACAACAGTCAGGGTAAGGACATGAACGGAATGGGCGAGAACGCCAACACCACACGCAACTTGCTCTCCATCACCAACACCCTCAACTATGTGAAGACCTTTGGCGGAAAGCACCATCTCAACCTCATGCTCGGACAGGAAGGACAGCGCAAGCACTACAAGCAGGCATATCTTGCCGCAAGCAACTATCCTGTGGTGGACCGCACTGACGTGGGACTGGCTTCCACACCAAGCGAAGCAAGAACCATACAGAGCATACTGAAACTGAACTCTTACTTCTTCAACGGACAGTACGACTACGACAACAAATACTATGGTTCCGTGAGCCTCCGCACCGATGGCAGCTCACGCTTCGCCAAAGGACACCGTTGGGGCACATTCTGGTCGGTGGGCGGCAAATACCGCATATCGGCAGAGAAGTTCATGCAGCCTGTAAGCAACTGGCTGACCAACTTCGACATTCGTGCCAGCTACGGAACCACAGGTAACCAGGAGGTGGGCGACGAAGACTACGCTCTCGGCTATTTTGCCTCCAAGGGGCTATATGAGTATGGCTACAACTACAACAACAAGGGCGGTATAAACTACGTGCAAGCTGCCAACGACAACCTCTCGTGGGAAAAGACCGGCAAGTTTAACGTGGGCATAGACTTCACACTCTTCGACCGCGTAAACGTCACCGCCGACTACTACAACCACCAGACCACCGACATGGTGTTCAAAGTGCCACTGTCGTTTACCACTGGCCTGTCAAGCTACTACATGAACATTGGCAAGCTGGAGAACCAAGGCTTTGAGTTTGGAGTGAACGCCAACCTTTACAAGAGCAAGGACATCAACTGGAACGCAAGCTGGAACGGCTCCATCAACAAGAACAAGGTGAAGAAACTGTCTACCGACAATCCTATCGAGGGTACGGTTCAAATCACGGAGGTGGGTCGCCCAATCTACCAATGGAAGATGAAAGAGTATGCAGGCGTTGACCCCAAGACAGGCGATGCCATGTGGTATCTCAACGAGACTGGCGATGAGACGACCAAAGACTACAACAAGGCCGCAAAGCGCTATCTTGGCGATGCCAACCCTAAGTTCTACGGATCATTCGGCACCACGCTCGACATCTACGGTTTCGACCTGTCGCTGCAGTTCAACTATTCCACGGGTGCCAAGATATATGGCGACAACCTGAGATACGACCTCAACAACGGTTCATCATTCTACGAGAACTACACCAACTACGTATACGACAACCGCTGGACACACGAAGGCCAGATCACAGACGTTCCACGCATGGATACCGATGGCTCATACGCCAACAAGGCATCCTCACGCTTCCTCATGGACGGCGACTACTTGAAGATACGCAACCTGTCTGTTGGTTACACGCTTCCCCGCAGCATTGTCAGCCACATCGGCCTGAGCAAGGTACGCGTGTTCTTCGAGGGCGAGAACCTCTACACATTCACCGCAAGCAACTACATAGGATTCGACCCAGCCGGCATTGACGCAAACGGCGACCAGTGGTGGAACTATCCACAAGCGCGCAGCTTCGTATTCGGCCTGACAGTGGGATTTTAATTGTTTATTGGTTGAACAAAGTTTATAAGATTATATAATAAATGAAAAAATACAAGTTTTTCGCAGCTCTCGCTGCCGCTGCAATCACATTTAGCAGCTGCAGCATGGACACGGAGCCTTACGACCAGACTACCACTCCTTATACCAATCTCAAGGGCGTGGAGACAGGCTTGAATGGCGCATACCAGATTTTGGCCTACTATCCGTTCCTCGGCAACTACGCCCAAACCATGGGCGACTTTATCTCCGGAGTGAGCACCGGCAGCTCGTCAAGTGGCCATTTCTATTCGTACAGCTCATTCACATTCTCCGACACAGAGCAAGAGATTGAGGATATGTGGAACTATGGCTATAAGGCCATAAGCCAAAGCACAGAGGCTATAAACAGTGCCAACTCACTAATCGCCAGCGGAGCAATCAGTGAAGAAGAGAAGCCCACGGCCTATCTGTATGAGGGCCAACTATACACGATGAAGGCTCTCGCAAACTGGTACTTGGTAAACTATTTCGCATTGCCATACAGCGCGGCAAACGCATCAACTCCTGGCATAATAGTGATAGACAAGGATGTGCCAAAGCCTTTCGCCCATGTAGAGCGCGGCACCGTGCAGCAGACCTACGACCAAATTGTGAAAGACCTCGACTCTGCCGAAGTGGCATTCTCAAAGGTTGGCAACAAATACAAAGGCGACAATTCTGACGAGCTAAGCACCGCCTACTACCTCAACCCAACAGCCCTGAAAGCAATTGAGGCACGTGTGTATCTATCGCTTGGCAAATATGACAAGGCGATAGAAGCCGCAAAGGCATCGCTTGCTTTGAAAGACGCTGGCACTGGCGACTCGACCGATACCAAAAGCCCAACCGACTCCGCAACATACGTGAGCATCTGGGGACAGGTGACCGAGAGCGACGAGGACATCTTCACCCTGAAGAAGAGCGACAACGACAACCTTTCCGCCAACTCCATCAACACTCTTTACGGTTCATACTATGCTACCATACAGAACAACGTGTTGGCAAAGCTTGCCTCTACCGACATTCGCCGCAAGGTGCTCCGCGCCAGTGCCGGTGGCGGCACATCGTCGATAAAATTTGACGGTAAGGTTTCTCAATCCGTGAGCAATGTGCCCGTTATCCGCAAGTCGGAGCTGTCGCTCATCATCGCAGAGTGTGAGGCTCGTTTAGGCAATATCAAGGAGGCCCAGAACTACCTGCTATACACCGCACGCCGCAACAAAGCCATCAAGACCGCAGCAGACCTGCCTCAGACGACAGACGGTCTGCTGAGTTTCATAGCCGATGAGCGCTTACGTGAGTTCTTCGGTGAAGGTCATCGCTGGTTCGACGCTCGCCGCATGGGGTTGACTATCCAACTGGACGGCTTCAACGCATGGGATATTTCCAAGTTTGTGCTTCCTATACCAGCAGCCGAAATCAACTCAGGCGCAGGTTGCACACAGAATGCAAACTGGTCTGACAACATGCCCACAAGGTCTGAATAATAAATGATCATTGCCCACTTATAAAAAAGCGACACCACAAGGTGCCGCTTTTTTTTGTCTTTTTAATTTGCGTGTATGCCAATTT
>DJQL01000021.1:0-1936 GCA_002437565.1 Prevotella sp. UBA6387 | reverse complement strand
TACGTTGACAAGACTGCGTTGATATACCGTTTGGTTGATGAGGGGCGTTATTATTTCCTTAGCCGCCCGAGGCGGTTCGGAAAGAGCCTGCTCATCTCCACCTTGGAGGCGTATCTCTCCGGCAAGAAAGAGCTGTTCAAGGGCTTGGCTATTGAGCAGCTGGAGCAGGATTGGACGGAATATCCTATTCTGCACCTTGACTTGAATAACCAGCGTTATAATACCGTGGAGAGCTTGAATGAGATACTTGACCTTAATCTCTCTAAGTGGGAAGACCTATATGGCAGATATGACAAGGAGAAGACGCTCTCCCTGAGGTTTGCGGGTGTCATAGAGCGAGCGGCTATCAAGAGCGGACAGCGAGTAGTTGTCCTTGTTGATGAATATGACAAGCCACTTTTACAAGCTATAAATGACGAGGCGTTGCAGGATGAGTTTCGCGCTATCTTGAAAGCTTTCTATTCGGTGCTAAAAACAGATGACCGGTATATTAAGTTCGCCTTGCTCACCGGTGTGACGAAGTTTGGCAAGGTGAGCGTGTTCTCCGACCTCAACAACCTCATAGACTTGTCGATGAACCGGCGTTACCAGTCGATATGCGGCATCACGAAAGATGAGATTCTTAAATATTTTGATGAGCCGGTGCATGAGCTTGCCGAAGGCTACGGCATGAGCTACGACGCAGCCTTGGCTCGGCTGAAGGAGGATTATGACGGTTATCACTTTGTCAACAATGGCGTGGACGTTTACAATCCATTCAGCCTTCTCAACACGTTCGCCAACTGCGAGTTCGGGCGCTACTGGTTTGAGACTGGCACACCGTCTTACCTCGTAGAGGTGATGAAGCAAGACAATTATCCACTGCCAGACATCACCCAGGAACAGGTTACTGGCGACTTCCTCAATAGCATCGACTCGATGTCTACAAATCCTATACCACTGATTTATCAGAGCGGATACCTCACTATCAAAGACTATGATTCGGAATTCGGATTCTATACCTTAGGCTTCCCCAACAAGGAGGTAGAAGAAGGATTTACCGATTACTTGCTGCCTTTATATACGAACATTCGACAAGGAGAATCTGCTTTCTACATAGGCAATTTCGTCCGTGATCTTCGTCAGGGCCGCATAGACGACTTCATGCGCCGCATGGAGACCATGCTTTATGATACCGACTATAAGATAGTTGGCGATAGCGAGCTGTATTTTCAAAATGCCTTTTACCTTATATCGCGCATGCTTGGCTTCTACACCGAGGTGGAGCGTGAGACGAGCAATGGCCGTATGGACATGACGGTGAAGACCAACGATTATGTTTACATCTTCGAGTTCAAGCTCGACGGTAGTGCAGACGACGCATTGAGGCAGATTGACGAGAAAGGCTATGCCAAGCCATTTGCTCTTGACAATAGGAAAATCATTAAGGTTGGCATCAACTTCTCACTGAAAAAACGCTGCATAGAGGAGTGGAAAAAGGAATGTTGAAACGTAAATAGCAAGCAATGGCAGCTATAATCTTGGTTTCTTGGAAATGTAAAATATTATTGCCAAAAATTAGCACTTGGAAACGGGTGCTTTTAGAGCTGAAAAACAGCTTGCACATGCCTTTTGGCAACACTGCCAGCAGTTTTTTGGCCAAAAGCTTTTGCCGCTGCGCCGTGATCGCAGCATGATTAAGGCGTAACGACAACAAGATTAAGGCGTGAAGACAATGTGACTACGGCATAATGGCGATGCGATTACAGTTTAACGACCACGCCATTTAAGCGTATCGACAATGCCTAAAAACCATCAAAAGCAAAACCATTTAATACTCAGCAGTTTACCAAAATGGCTCATAATCGCGCTATTTCCATTGAAGAGACTGCACAGTTGAAAAAAAACGATTGTCAGACGACCTTTTGTAAAATATTATCAACCTTATGCAGACCAT
>DJQL01000090.1:22212-42156 GCA_002437565.1 Prevotella sp. UBA6387 | reverse complement strand
AGGTTGAGCACTTTGTATTCCGAGAGGAAAAACGAGTCGTGAAGAACGTTCATCGTCTTCCTCAGTTCTGCCCCGCGCACCACGAATGAGATGTTGGTTTCAGAGGCTCCTTGTGCGCAAGCTATTACCGAGATTCCACTTCGGCCAAGCGTGCCAAATAGCTTTCCGGCTATTCCTGCCGCATGTTTCATGTTTTCACCCACGATGGCCACCGTGGCGAGTTTGCTTTCCACGTGCATTGGGAACATAGCCCCATCTTCTATCTCGGCGGCGAATTCGTTGTTGAGCACCCTTGCGGCCTCGGCTGAATCCTCGTCGCGAACGCCTATTGACGTGGAGTTCTCCGAAGAGGCTTGCGACACCATGAACACCGAAATACCGTTGTTGGCAAGTGCCGTGAAGATACGTCTGTTGACACCTATCACACCGACCATGGCAAGGCCGGAGACGGTGATGAGTGATGTGTTCTTGATGCTGGAAATGCCTTTTATAGGCTTGTGGTCGTTGTCGATTTTGTCTTTTATGATGGTTCCTGACGCGTCTGGGTTAAATGTGTTTTTGACCCTTATCGGGATGTTCTTTATGCGCACAGGATATATAGTGGGTGGATATACCACTTTAGCTCCGAAGTTGCATAGCTCCATGGCCTCCACGTAGCTCAACTCGTCTATGGTATAGGCGGTTTTTATGACCCTTGGGTCGGCTGTCATGAAACCATCCACGTCTGTCCATATCTCAAGAATCTCGGCGTCGAGGTCAGCCGCGATTATTGCCGCGGTATAGTCGGAGCCTCCACGTCCGAGGTTTGTGGTCTCTCCGGAGTCCTTGTCTGATGAGATGAAGCCAGGCACAAGGCTGACGCGTGGCAAGTCGGCGAAAGCCTTTTTCACCAGGTGGTTGGTCAAGTCGGTGTCGAGAATAATCTTGCCGTTGGGGGATGTCGTGGTCTTTATGAAGTCGCGGGAGTCCATCCAGCGCGAGCCTTTTACCAGGGTCGATACTATGTTGGAGCTCAATCGTTCCCCATAGCTCACGATGGCGTCGAGGGTCTTCTTGCTTAGGTCATGTATGAGGTACACTCCGAAATAGATGGAGTGTAATTGTTCGAACAGTGAGTCTACTTTGTTGAAAAGCGTCTCCCTGTCGTTCGTATCGGTGATGATGGTGTCTATCATCTTGTGATGGCGGTCAACCATCTGCTCAAATTGTTCCTTCCACTCTTCCTTGCCTTCTTGTGCAAGACGTGATGTTGAGATGAGCATGTCGGTGATGCCGCCTAATGCGCTTACGACAACGACAATGGGTTGTCTGCGCGCTTCTTTCTCTACGATACGTTTCAGACTCAGGATGCTTTTTACGGAACCTACCGATGTCCCGCCGAATTTTAGTACTTTCATTGTTTAAATGAGTTTTGTTGGTTATTGCGCAGCCATTCCCGATACGTAAGGGCTAATAGCTGTACTTGCTTGCAAAGTTAATAATGTTTTGTCTTTTTGACAAAGAAATCAATAAAATTGTTCAAGATGTAGCGTAAATCGATTTCATTTGTTTAATTTTGCAATCAAAAGGCAATGGTATAATAATATATTGCTTTTACAACCATAATAGGAAATTGCATAAATGATAGAAGAATATCAGCTTAGGGTATCGCCACAGGTGGCATCGTCGGAGCAGGGCATCAAGGCATGGTTGTCGCAGGAGAAGGGATTTGACGTGCGTACTGTTAACCATGTTCGCGTGCTGAAGCGTAGTATTGACGCTCGCCAGCGCAATATTTTCGTTAACTTGAAAGTTAGGGTTTACATCAACGAAACTCCACAAGATGATGAGTATCTGCATACAGAGTATCCTTATGTAGGCGACCGACCCGAAGTAATCGTCGTGGGAGAGGGGCCTGGCGGACTTTTCGCTTCACTCAGATTGATAGAGCTTGGTTTGCGTCCTGTTATCATAGAAAGGGGAAAGGACGTGAGAGAGCGTAAGAAAGACATGGCTCTTATCACGAAAACACAGGAGGTTGACTCGGAGAGCAACTATTGTTTTGGGGAAGGCGGAGCTGGAGCTTACAGTGACGGCAAGCTCTATACGCGGAGCCATAAGCGTGGCAACACGGAAAAGATATTGAACGTGTTTTGCCAGCATGGAGCGTCAACGGCAATTCTTGCCGATGCTCATCCACATATCGGCACCGACAAGCTGCCGCGCGTGATAGAGAACATGCGCTTGCAGATAATAAAGAGTGGGGGAGAAGTTCACTTCCAGACAAAGATGACGTCTCTTGTCATCGACAGGCAGTCCGACAACGAGGAACGGGTCGTTGGCGTAAAAGCTGTAGATTTAGTATCGGGTGAGGAACGAGAGTTTCGTGGCCCGGTCATTTTGGCCACAGGCCATAGCGCAAGAGATGTTTATAGATACCTCGCAAGCATCAATGTAGACATGGAAGCCAAGGGTATTGCCGTTGGCGTGCGCTTGGAGCATCCTTCGCAAGTCATCGACCGTATTCAATACCACAACAAGGAAGGTCGTGGAAAATACTTGCCTGCGGCAGAGTATTCTTTTGTTACGCAGGTTGACGGTAGAGGCGTGTATTCTTTCTGTATGTGCCCTGGAGGTTTTGTTATCCCGGCTGCCACTGGGCCAGAGCAGATCGTGGTCAATGGCATGTCGCCAAGCAATCGTGGCACACAGTGGTCAAACAGTGGTATGGTGGTGGAGATTAGGCCAGAGGATGTGGAAGATGACTCTTCTTTGAAAAACAACGATTTGCCGTCTGGGGTGCTTGGCGTGATGGATTTTCAGGAAAGGTTGGAGAAAATGTGCTGGCAACAGGGCAATATGCGGCAAACGGCTCCGGCTCAGCGCATGGCAGACTTTGTCAACAACCATCTGAGTTACGACTTGCCTAAGAGCAGTTATGCGCCAGGCTTGATAAGCAGTCCGCTTCATTTCTGGCTCCCATCGTTTATATCCAAGCGTCTTCAAGAAAGTTTCAAGGCCTTTGGCAAGCGTGCCCATGGCTTTTTGACCAACGAGGCCGTGCTGATTGCCGTGGAGACTCGTACGTCATCGCCCGTGCGTATCCTTCGCGACAGGGAGACGTTGCAGCATGTTCGCATTGCCGGCCTTTTTCCTTGCGGTGAGGGCGCTGGCTACGCCGGTGGCATTGTCTCGGCGGGTGTCGATGGCGAGAGGTGCGCTGAGGCTTGTGCCGAATATATGAAAAACGCGTGGCGCTAATGCGTCCTGCATGGTATACGAGAATTCGAAAAGAAACAACAAAGGGCGTGTCAACGTTTTGACACGCCCTTTGTTTATGGATAGTGATTTGATTTACATGCCTACGCCTTGTGCCATGATGGCCTTGGCGACCTTGAGGAATCCGGCTACGTTGGCTCCCTTTACGTAGTTGATGTATCCATCTGCTTGAGTACCATACTTCACGCAGTTCTCGTGTATGTCGTTCATGATGCGGTGGAGATAGTTGTCAACCTCCTCGCGAGTCCAGTGCAGCCTCTCTGAGTTTTGGCTCATCTCCAGGCCCGACACTGCCACGCCGCCGGCGTTGCTTGCCTTTCCTGGGCAGTAGAGTATCTTGTTGTCTTGGAAAATCTTCACGGCCTCAGGTGTAGATGGCATGTTTGCTCCCTCGCTCACGGCTATCACTCCGTTGTCGATGAGCTTCTGTGCGTCCTCGCCGTTGATTTCGTTCTGCGTAGCGCATGGAGTGGCGATGTCAGCCTTGATGCCCCAAGGACGTTGGCCGGGAAAGTATTGTGCGTTGGGATATTCTTCTGCATACTCCTTGATGCGGCCTCTCTCAATGTTTTTCAGCTCCATGATATAGGCGAGCTTGTCGGCGTCTATGCCGTCCGGGTCGTAGACGAATCCGTCGGAGTCGGAACAGGTCAATGGTTTGGCGCCAAGCTGGATGAGCTTCTCGATGGTGTATTGAGCCACGTTTCCGGCACCCGACACAAGCACTGTCTTACCTGCGAGGTCTATGTCACGGGTCTTGAGCATATTCTCAAGGAAGTAGACGTTGCCATAACCTGTTGCCTCTGGGCGGATGAGTGAGCCACCAAACTCTTGTCCCTTGCCAGTGAGAATGCCGACAAACTGGTGGGTGAGAGCCTTGTATTGGCCAAACATGTAGCCAACCTCACGACCACCTACGCCAATGTCGCCAGCGGGTACGTCAACGTTTGGGCCAATGTAGTTCCACAGCTCGCGCATGAATGCCTGACAGAAGCGCATGACCTCGCCATTCGACTTGCCGCGTGGTGAGAAGTCGGAACCACCCTTGGCGCCACCCATCGGCAGGGTAGTGAGTGAGTTCTTGAACACCTGCTCGAAAGCGAGAAACTTCAATATGCTCACGTTTACAGATGAGTGGAAGCGCAGACCACCTTTGTAGGGGCCAATTGCGTTGTTGTGCTGTACACGATATCCCATATTGGTTCTCACGTTGCCCTTGTCGTCAATCCAGTTGACGCGGAATTGGATTATGCGATCAGGAATGCATAGGCGTTCTATGAGATTGGCCTTTTCAAATTCAGGATGCTTGTTGTATTCTTCTTCGATGGTGCCGAGCACCTGGCTCACAGCCTGTATGTATTCAGGCTGGTTGGGGAACTGTTGTTGCAGTTTGGCTACTACTTCGGTTGCTTTCATGTGGATTTTTGGTATAAATGGTTTAACAAATTATATATACACAACGACAAAGTTATAGCTTTTTCCCCGATTAACCTAACAAAAAGACAGAAAAATGCATTATTTGTGAAAAAATGCGCATAGTGGCTTGGCTATGGTCAAGCAAACATGACTCCTTGCAAAACCCATTGTTTTTGGGTTGGCATCTGCACATTCCCCAAATAGGGTTTGTCGGTTGCGCCCATATATAAGGGTTATAGGAATATACAAAATTATAGATAAACTCTGCGTAATAATATTTTTTAGTTCAAAAACATTTGTCTTTACGATAATTATTTGTTATTTTTGCGCCATAAAATATTTTGAAGGAATGACAAAGAATCACAACCATTTGGTGATAATGGCGGGTGGAGTAGGAAGTCGCTTTTGGCCTATGAGCACCGAAGATACCCCAAAACAGTTTATCGATGTATTAGGGACTGGACGTACGTTAATACAAATGACATATGACCGCTTTAAGGATATTTGTCCTGATGAGAACGTATGGATTGTGACAAACAAGAAATATTCTGATCTTGTGAAAGAGCAATTGCCAATGATAAAGAGTTGCAATATACTACTTGAACCATGCAGAAGAAATACAGCGCCATGCATTGCTTACGTTAGTTGGAGAATAAAAATAAAAGATTCTCATGCTAATGTAGTTGTGTCTCCAAGTGACCATGTGGTGATAGACACCACCGAGTTCAGACGTGTAATCAACGAAAGTCTTAATTTTACAAATGAATCAGACGCTATTGTCACTCTTGGGATGAAAGCGACACGTCCCGAGACTGGCTATGGATACATAGAAGCTGATTTATCTTCTAATACATTGAGAAACAAGGAAATATATCGTGTAGACGCTTTCCATGAGAAGCCCAATGCAGAAAAGGCCGCACAATATTTGGCGAAAAACAATTATTTTTGGAACGCAGGAATATTTATTTGGAATATTGAGACCATTGTAAATGCGCTTAGGGTTTATACACCAAGAATTAACAATATATTTGAGCGGATCCAAGACATTCTCGGCACTGAAAATGAACAGGAAGTGGTAGACCAATGTTATCAAAACTGTGAAAACATATCAATAGACTATGCCGTGATGGAGAAAGCGGAAGAAAAATTCGTGTTTCCAGCTAACTTCGGTTGGAGCGACCTTGGCACATGGGGATCATTGCTAATGCAAAGCAATCAGGATGTAAATGGCAACGTGTGTATTGGTCAAAACATAAGTCTTTACGATACCCATGGATGTATTATTCATACTTCACAAGAAAAGCAAGTGATCGTCGAGGGACTGTCAAATTATGTTGTGGCTGAACAAGACAACCGTTTATTGATTTGCAACCTGTCTGAAGAACAACGAATTAAATCATTCCTTGGAAAATAAATATTAGAGCCGTTATGATAAATAGGGTCAACGAAAACAAATGTTAAAATAATATGAGCTACTCAGGAAACCCATTAGTTTCTTTCATCATAACAACTTATAACCTCCCAGTGGTATTATTGCACGAATGCCTTAAAAGCATTATTTCACTTTCGTTGTCGAAACAAGAAAGGGAAATAATCGTAATAGATGACGGCTCTGATTTCTGTCCAATTAATGAATTAACGGAAATTGCCAACAATATCATTCTTGTCAGGCAACCAAACAAGGGACTGTCTGTAGCGAGAAATATTGGCTTGAAAATGGCCACGGGAGAGTTTGTGCAATTTATTGACGGTGACGATTGCCTCATTAATGCACCATACGAACACTGTCTTGACATTATACGATATCAAAAGCCTGTTGACATGGTGATGTTTTATTCAGCTTCATCGAAAAATCAGCCGACTGATTCAAGCTATACAGGTCCGATAACAGGTGAAGAATATATGTCTAACCATAATTTGCGTGCCTCAGCTTGTGGATATATTTTTCGCAGAAGCAGACTTGGTAATTTAAGATTCACACCAGACATTGTGCATGAGGATGAGGAATTTACACCTCAACTCGTATTGAATATGCACAATATATATTGTACACATGCCAGGGCTTATTTCTACAGGCAACGCAATGATTCAATAACTCACACGGACAACAAAGAAGAAAAGGACAAACGGTTAGCTGATATTTTCAAAGTAATATTGCATTTAAAAGGCGTTGCCGATGATGAAGGTGATGAGATGCGTGCAAAATCCATGGAACGTCGTGTGGCACAACTCTCCATGGATTTTCTTATCAATGTCATCAGGCTGACTAAAAGCCGTAAGCAATTAAACAGTGCAATAGAACTGCTTAAGGAGCATAAGCTCTACCCTCTGCCTGACAAAAAATACACTCCTGAATATATGATTTTTAGATACATGATTCAAAAAAAAACTGGCCAACTTATTCTTCTTGCCATTCTTCATTAATAGTCGCAGCTATACGTTGATCATTAGCCATGCTATGTACCCTAAGAAACAAGCTATCAGCGCACCACCCTCCCAACGTTCAATGCGAAGCTTAGTGAAAGACAATAGCCAAAACAATGCCATAGAAATGACCATTACTGCCATGTCAACGCAAGTAATACCTTGTACATTCATTGGAGAGATTAATCCTGTCAGGCCAAGAATCATCAATATATTGAAAACATTGGATCCTAATACGTTACCTATGGCAATGCCGCTATCACCCTTTCTCGCGGCAACTGCACTTGTGGCAAGTTCCGGGAGTGAAGTGCCTCCTGCAACAATTGTAAGTCCAATTACCGCGTCACTTATGCCCCAACCGTGAGCAAGAGATGAAGCGTTGTCTACAAATATATTTGAGCCAAGTACAAGACCAACAAGACCTATAAGAATAAAAAATATAGATTTGGCAGTTCCCATTACCTTTTTAGGTGAGACTTCCTGCAAGCCATTTTTAGAGCCACGCAATGTAATCCAGATAAAAGCGATAAAAGTGACAAAAAGTACCAATGCGTCCATACGTGAGACGGTGCCGTCCAGCATCATGACCATTAACATGATAGAAGCAACGATAGCTATCGGTATGTCTCTTCTCACTGTGGTGCGTTGAATGGATATCGGACTGACTATTGCCGCTACGCCAACAATGAGTAACACATTGAAGATATTACTGCCTATAATGTTTCCAACGGCAAGGTCTGGTGTACCTTTTATTGCAGACACAACAGAAACAAAAAACTCTGGCATTGATGTTCCTATGGCTACTATAGTCAAACCTATTACGATCTGCGATATACCAAGTTTTGTTGCCAATCCCACGGCACCGTTTGTCAGCCAATCGGCACCTTTCAATACGACAACAATTCCCGCAATCAAAAGCAATACCTGTGCCCACATTATTTTAGGGGCAAAGGAAAATAATAAAATATCCATTGAATAAAATTATTAATGATGGTAAAAGTTTACATGTCAAATGCAAGATTTTCAAGCCTTGTCTTGAGTTCTGCGACCTTACTTTTTCTTATTGCAAGTGCTATAGTGCAATCATTATCAAAACTTTGTTTGACAATACGCGGCTGCATGTCCTTCACTATCCGCATGACACCATTCATCATTGGATATGTAAACTGGTATGTGACCGTTTCTTCCACCAATCGTTCCTCAATTACAGCATGTTCTATTGCATCAGCGGCGGCCATGCGATAAGCAACTATAAGCCCACCAGTACCAAGGTTCACTCCACCATAATACCTAACGACACAAACAAGTATGTTTGTCAAGTTATGACTGTTTATTTGTCCAAGTATAGGCTTGCCAGCTGTAGATGACGGTTCGCCGTCGTCATTGGCACGAAACTCATTGTGCTCACTTCCAAGCATATAAGCATAGCAGCAATGACGTGCGTCGTAATATTTTCTGCGATATTCGGCAATGACTTTCATTGCCTCATCCACAGTTTCTACATGATGGGCAAAGGCGAGGAACTTACTCCGCTTCTCCGTATAGTATCCCTCGCCTATTTGTTTAGAGCTTATAGTATGATATGAATCTTCCATCAAACTTCCTTAATCATGACAATTTGTGTATCACAAGCCCCGACCTTAATTTTGGCTCAAACCAAGTGGCCTTTGGAGGCATGATGTTTCCACTGTCTGCAATTCTCATGATTTGTTCCATCGACACAGGATATAGGGCCAGCGCCCAGCGCATTTCACCACTGTCCACACGTCTCTTGAGTTCCTTCAAACCACGCAACCCACCAACAAAATCAACTCGCTTGTCAGACCTCAGGTCTTTAATGTCCATGAGATTATCGAGAATGAGCCTGCTTGATATGTCAACATCAAGACAGCCTATAGGATCGTTGTCATCATATGTTCCAGGGCGAGCTGTCAGACTATACCAATTGCCATCTATATACAGCGAGAACTCATGGCGATGACGTGGGCTATATTCTTCTGCCCCTACGCGCATTACAACAAAATTTTTCTCTAAGGCATTAAGGAACTCTTCTGTCGACAAGCCATTAAGGTCTTTAACCACACGGTTGTAGTCAAGAATCGTCAACTCACTCGCTGGAAAACATACAGCCATAAAGAAATTGTATTCTTCCTTTCCAGTATTATGCGGGTTTGCCTTGGCTTTCTTGTCGGCCACACGCACGGCTGCGGCAGAACGATGATGTCCGTCGGCAATATATAGAGAGGGCATCTTCGCAAACTCTTGGGTAATAGTGTCTATATCCTTCAAATCGTCAATAATCCAAAAACGATGACGGAAACCATCTTCCGGTGCCACGAAGTCGTATTCTGGCTTCGTATGAGCATATCGCAAGATAATGGACTTCAACGTTTCATTGTCAGGATAAGCGAAAAAAGCAGGGCCCACATTGGCATCGGTTGCCAACACATGCATCATTCGGTCATCTTCTTTCTCACGGCGGGTCAGTTCATGCCGCTTGATTACACCTTCATGATAATCAGAGGCAGACGCCGCTACCACTAAGCCATATTGTGTCTTGTCTGGCGATAGCGACTGGGCATAGAGATAGTAGCATTCATCACGATCTTGCTTTAGCCAACCTTTGTCAAGAAATGCCTTGAATTGTTTTCGCGCTTCATCATAAACTCTTGGGTCTTCGGCTTCAACATAATCCGGGAAGTTGATTTCCGGCATATTGATATGGTAGAAACTCATCTCGTTGTCACCTGCCGACTTGCGAGCTTCTTCTGAGGAAAGCACGTCGTAAGGATAGCTTTCTATTTTCTCAACAAGATTCTTTGGCGGGCGAATGCCACGAAAAGGCTTTACTGTTGCCATGAGAATAGAAATTAGAGAGTTAGAAATTACTTATTCACTTGAAACTTTGTGCAACCATCCTTAAAGAATGAACTGATTTGATTGGCAGCAGCGATACCTGCATTGATATTAGCCTCCGCAGTTTGTGCGCCCATTTTCTTAGGCGTCGAAAAGTAGCGTCCTGCAAACTTGCTAAACTCCTCATCCTTGTCTGGCATGATGTCGGTAATGTACTTCAAGTCATCACGCTCAGCCAAGAGTCTTAGCAAGCCATCTTCATCAATGACTTCTTTGCGTGCGGTATTTATGAGAATGCCTCCCTTTCTCATTTGGGAAACAACATCGTAGTTGATGCTCTTGCGAGTCTCGTCTGTTGCTGGAATATGCAATGACACAATGTCGCAAGCCTTGAACAAGTCGTCCCTGTCTTTTGCTGCATGGACACCAAGTGCCTCAATTTTATCGGCTGGCACAAACTCGTCGAAAGCGTAAACCTCCATGTCGAATCCTTTTGCGATACGGGCGACATTGCGACCAACATTGCCAAAAGCAAGAATGCCAATTTTCTTGCCTTTAAGCTCTGAGCCCGACTTGCCATTGAAGAAATTGCGTGCTGTGTATACAAGCAACCCGAACACGAGTTCTGCCACGGCGTTAGAGTTTTGTCCAGGCGTGTTCTCCACCACTATGCCTTTTTCCTTGGCATATGCGGTGTCGATTGAGTCATAGCCAGCACCGGCTCGAACCACTATTCTCAGTTTTTCGGCAGCGTCTATCACTTCTTTGGTTATTTTATCGGAACGCACAATTATCGCGTCAGCGTCCTTGACGGCATCCAGCAGTTGTTGCTTGTCGGCGTATTTCTCCAACAATACCAACTCGTGGCCATCTGCCGCTGCCACATTCTTGATTCCATTCACTGCCGCAGCGGCAAAAGGCTTCTCTGTTGCAACAAGTATCTTCATAGTTCTTTTTTTTTCTGATTAATGATTAGCCTCAAACTCCTGCATGCATTTCACAAGCGCATTCACGCCATCCATGGTTTGCGCGTTGTAGCAACTTGCGCGGAAACCACCCACGGAGCGATGTCCCTTGATGCCTACCATGCCTCGCGACATGGCAAAATCGAGGAAAGGTCTTTCTAAATCCTTATACTCGTCGTTCATCACAAAGCAGATGTTCATCAAAGAGCGGTCTTGAGCGTCTACCGTGCCACGGAACAAGCGGTTGCGGTCAATCTCAGCATACAGCACTTTGGCACGTTCATGCGCACGGCGATCCATCTCCTTCACGCCGCCTTGCTCTTTCACCCAACGCATGGTTTCGAGCAAAGAATAGATTGGCACTACGGGAGGAGTGTTGAACATGGAGCCTTTGTCCACGTGAGTACGATAATCTATCATCGTTGGCAAGTCACGTGGAGCCTTGCCCAACATGTCATCCTTGACAATGACCACGGTAACGCCTGCCATGGCAAGGTTTTTCTGTGCCCCAGCATAGATGGCGGTGTACTTCGACACGTCAACCGGACGACTCATGATGTCTGATGACATGTCGGCGATTAGTGGCACGGGGGAGTCTATTTCCTTGCGAATCTCAGTTCCGAAAATGGTGTTGTTGGTTGTTATGTGAAGATAATCAAGGTCAGACGGTATCTCATAGTAGTGTGGGAGATGGGTGTAGTTGTCTGCCGCGGAAGAAGCCACTTCCACGGTCTCTCCGAAGTGCTTGGCTTCTTTCATGGCTTTTTTAGCCCATGTGCCAGAATTGACATATCCGGCTTTTTTGATGAGGAAGTTTGCGGGAATCTGCATGAACTGTAGACTTGCGCCACCACCGAGGAAGATGACGGAATATCCTTCGGGGATATCAAGGAGCTCTTTTATCAAGTCTACAGCCTCATCAACAACAGGTTGAAAGTCCTTGGCACGATGACTAATCTCCATGAGCGAGAGACCGGAGCCATTGAAGTCAAGAATTTGCTTGGCTGTGTTCTCGATAACCACACGTGGAAGCATTGAAGGTCCCGCGTTAAAATTGTACTTCTTCATATCTTCTATTTTAAAAGGTTTGATATTTTCTTGGTTTTAGATTGCAAACCTAATTAAATATTTTGACCTATGCAAATTTTTTATACAAAAACAACTGCTTATATGCGTAATCGAAACAAAAAGACAGTAAATATACCATTCTTATTCACTTGTGCACCCAAACAGTTCATTATTTGTCAAATTTTGCCAAAGTCGCAATCCGTCATCTCATCTCCTCCACTTTCGTGCGTTTCCCTTTGATTTTACAACCCTGCACGTTTTTCAGCACCGAGTTTAGTTTTCTGTTGTCTACTGCCGCATAAGCATAATAGTCGTAAACGTCTATGCGTCCTATTTCTGCGCCTTTCAGCCCACCTGTCTTACACAAGAATCCCAAGATATCGCCTTTTGACACCTTGTCCTTTTTGCCTTTGCCAATGTAGAGTGTGGCCATACGCGCTTTGGCCGGTGCCGGCAAGTTTTCCGGAAACTCGAAATCACATACCGTGGCATCCACATAATCAGGGAGATTCTCGTCTTCGCTTAATATAAAATACGCTTCGCCGGTCTTGTCCCATCGTGCCGTGCGTCCCACTCGATGGATATAGTCTTCTTGCGTCTCTGGCAGATGATAGTGCACGATATTCCTTACATTAGGTATGTCAAGTCCACGACTGCCAAGATTTGTGCTTATCAATATGTTTGCGCTTCCGTTGGCGAAACGATAGATAGCCTCTTCTCGTTGACGCTGGTCAAGGCCGCCATGATAAGCCGCCAAAGAAAAGCCTTCGTCTCTGAGAAAATCTGCCGTTCGTTCCACACTGTCACGATAATTCAGGAATACAATGGTACTATCGTCACCAAAACAGGCAAGTAGGTTGGCAAGCGTTCGCAGCTTGTCCTTGTCGGGACTGTGCACGATATTTATCTTTACGCGGTCATTCTCATCACTGTTTTCAAGAAAATCCACGACATGGAACCCCACCGGCGACAGTTCTCCGTTTGCCCTGTCGTCGTCAGCCATGTTTGTCGCAGAAAGAAATATGCGGCGAGCCGTCTTTGGCATGCGTTCCATGGCATGGTTCATCTCGTCGGCAAATCCCATTTGTAGGCATTTGTCGAATTCGTCTATCACAATCCATCTCACACCACTTGGGTCAACGTTGGCCTTGTCCAAATGGTCGTTAAGTCTTCCTGGTGTGGCGAAAACCACATGTGGCGCTACCTTGCGCAACTCGCGATGCTCTTCCATGGCAGAACGACCACCATGACAGGCATACCCTCGAACGCCAGCTTTAAGGCTGGCCAAAACTTCTGCCGATTGTATGGCAAGCTCTCTGCCCGGTACTATCACTACGGCTTGAAGCTCGTCTGATTTAGTGTCTATAAGCTGTGCAAGCGGAAGAAGATAAGCGAGTGTCTTGCCACTACCTGTTGGGCTTAGCACTTCCACGTTGCCTGAGCCTTTAATAATGGCAGCGGCGGCAGTTCGCTGCATTTGGCTCATGGTTATGCCCAATTTTTCTGTTATCTTGTCTGTATCCATTATCGTTAAGATTTTTTGTCAGTCTTTTTGTCACCATCTTCGAACGGGCTTCATGGCTATGAATGACTCACAGCTCTCTTCATTCCTCTTCAATAAAAGGTGTGCTCGATTTGGTGCAAATTTACGAAAAAAAAGCAAGGAAGAGTCATCCTGTCATGTCAAAGATACCTAAAACTCGTATAACGCATTGAAAAAAGGCAATTTTGGTAAGTCAATCTGAAGTTGTGGTATGCGAAGATATCAGCAATATGTGTAATTTTGCAATCGTGGAACCAAACATGACAAATAAAGAATATAATATATAACAAGATAGGATATGTACATAGAGAAGATTAAGTCGCCAGCAGACTTGAAAAAGCTGGACTTGAAAGCGTTGCAGACTGTGGCGGACGAGACAAGGCAGGCCGTGCTGAACCGTGTGAGCAAGCATGGAGGCCATGTGGGGCCTAACCTTGGTTTCGTGGAGGCTACGGTGGCTCTGCACTACGTGTTCGACGCGCCAAAAGACAAGTTCGTGTTCGACGTGAGCCACCAAAGCTACCCTCACAAGGTGCTCACCGGGCGCGCGTCTGGATTCCTTGGCGATGTGGACGACATGAATGCCATCAGTGGCTATTCATCTCCATCGGAATGCCCGGAGTATGACAACTTTGAGGTGGGACACACTTCCACCTCCATAAGTCTTGCCACTGGCCTGCAGAAGGCACGCGACATCAAGGGGACGCACGAGAACATCATCGCCATCATCGGTGATGGCTCCCTGTCAGGTGGCGAAGCCTTTGAGGGTCTTGACGAGGCTTCGGAGCTTGGCACGGGAATCATTATCGTGGTGAATGACAACGAGATGTCAATCGCCGAGAATCATGGCGGAATCTACAAGAACTTGCGTGCTCTGCGAGAAAGCCATGGCACCTGTGAGCACAACTGGTTCAAGGCTTGGGGCTTCGAATACAAGTACTTGGAAGAAGGCAACGACATTGAGAAGCTCATCGAGGTGTTCAAGAGCGTGAAAGGCACTCAAAAGCCTACTGTTGTGCACATCCACACCGAGAAAGGACATGGATACGCTCCAGCCGTGGCCAACAAGGAGGCATGGCATTGGGGAATGCCTTTCAACCTGGAAGACGGAAGCCGTCCACGCAGAAACGATGATGGCTCTGTACCCGTGGTTACTCCATGTGAGGACTATGGACAGCTCTTAAGCGGCTGGATGCTGCGCGAGATGAAGCAAGACAAGACTCTCATCGCCGTAACAGCCGGCACGCCTACTGCCGCAGGCTTCACTCCGGAGAAACGTAAGCAAGCGGGTGCCCAACACATCGACATGGGCATCGCTGAGGAACAGGCCGCGGCCATGATATCCGGCATGGCTAAGGGTGGACTGCGTCCGGTTTGGACTGTTTATAGCACCTTCATTCAGCGCACTTACGACCAAATCGCGCAAGACATCTGCATCAACTCCAATCCTGCTGTAATCAACGTTGTAGGTGGTGGCGTAAACTCGATGAACGACATCACGCACATCTGTCTCTTCGACATTCCCATGCTATGCAGTATTCCAGGGCTTATCTATCTCGCCCCGACCACTTGCGAGGAATATTTTGCCATGTTGCGCTGGGCCATTAGGCAAGACAAGAACCCCATCGCGCTACGTATGCCGAGCAATGGCGTTATCCATACTTCTGAAGAAGTGGATTCCGATTATGGTTATGAGCCTAAATACAAGGTGGTTCACCATGGAAAAGAAGTGGCTATAATAGCCGCAGGATCGTTCTATCAGAAAGGTGAGAACGTAGTCCGCTTGCTTGCCCAAAAAGGCATCGACGCCACACTCATCAATCCTCGCTACCTGAACGACGTGGACACTGACACTCTCGAATCTCTAAAGGCTAACCATCAACTTGTGGTTACACTTGAGGACGGCTCCAAGGACGGCGGATTCGGCGAGCGCATCGCCTCCTACTATGGGCCTTCGGACATTAAGGTGTTAGTGGGTGGCATCAAGAAGGGACTTTACGACCGCTTCGACGTGAGCAAACTCTTGTCCGACAACCGTTTGCTCGATGAGCAGATTGTGGAAGATGTCATAAGTGTGCTTGGATAAACTGGCTTTATGAAGAGAACTATCCTGCTCACAACTTTATTTTTAATGACGATTGGAATTATGGCGCAAAAGAAAATTACACAGACGGCAGGGCGCACTCAGTTGGGAAGTTTCGCCCCAGAGTTTGCCCATCTCAACGATGATGTCCTCTTTGGCGAGGTATGGAGCCGAAACGACCTTCTCTCATTGAGAGACCGCAGCCTGGTGACTATCACCTCGCTCATCAGTCAAGGCATCACCGACAGCTCATTGAAATATCACCTCCAAACAGCCAAGGCTAATGGCATAACCCGAACCGAGGTGGCTGAAATCATCACCCACATAGCTTTCTATGCGGGATGGCCAAAGGCATGGGCAGCATTCAACCTTGCCAAGGAAGTTTGGGCAGAAGACGTGAAAGGAGATGATGCCAAGGCTACATTCCAGCGCATGATGATATTCCCGATAGGCGAGCCCAACGTGGCTTACGCCAAATATTTCAAGGGACAAAGCTATCTCGCCCCTATTTCGAAAGAGCAAGTGGGCTTCTCTAATGTCACTTTTGAGCCTGGTTGCCGCAACAACTGGCATATCCACCATGCCACAAAGGGCGGAGGGCAGATGCTGGTTGGCGTTGCCGGACGTGGATGGTACCAAGAGGAGGGCAAGGCGGCACAGGAGATACTTCCTGGCACCGTCATCCACATTCCAGCTGGTGTTAAGCATTGGCACGGAGCGGCAAAAGACAGCTGGTTTGCCCATCTCGCTTTCTCAGTATCGGGCGAGAATGTTTCCAACGAATGGCTGGAACCTGTGAGCGATGAGGAATACGGCAAGCTCAAATGACAAATCACGCAACAAAAAAGCTAAACAATTGGATTCAAAAGCTTAACAACGATTAATGTCATTATCTTAAATTATAACATGACTGAACGATATATCAATTCGGTGCAGGAGTTTAACGATTGCTTTGGGCTTGAGACATTGCATCCACTGGTGAGTGTCGCGAGCTATGAGCACAAGAGCGAAATCGTGGAAGCCATAAACCACTATGGTATTTATGCCCTCTTCTTAAAAGAGAACAAGGGGTGCAAGCTGTCGTATGGCCGCACGCCATACGATTTCGACGAGATGACGGTGACGAGTTTCGCACCTGGCCAAGTGGTTCACGTGGAGCCTGTGCCAAATGTCACTTATCCACGGTGGACGGCATTGGTGTTCCATCCCGACTTGCTCAACCGCACGGCACTGGGCAGGAATATCAGCCGATATGAGTTTTTCGACTATACGTCAAGCGAGGCTCTACATCTATCATGTGGTGAGATAAATATATTCCGTGGAGTTCTCGACATGATAAGCCAAGAACTCCATCGTGGTATCGACAAGCACTCCAAGGAGTTGATAGTTAGCAATATCGAGCTTCTGCTCAACTACTGCCTGCGATTCTACGATAGGCAGTTCGTGACCCGTGAGGAAATTAACCATTCGGTGGTGAAGAAGTTCACCTCGCTTCTTGACAATTACATTGCAAACAATGCCACACGTGAGGGACTTCCATCTGTGGCTTACTTTGCGGATAAGTGTTGCTATTCTGCCAAATATTTCGGTGAACTTGTAAAAACCGAGACTGGCAAAACAGCAAAAGAATATATCAACGACCGAGTGCTTCGCCAGGCCAAGCAGTTGCTAAGCGACGACTCGCTGACTATCACGCAAGTGAGCATGAGGCTGGGCTTTGAGTATCCACAGCATTTCGTGCGTTTCTTCAAGGCGCGAACGGGACGCACACCTTCCGAATACCGACGTGCCGCATTGTGATTGCTCCCTTTTGCCTTTACGCTTGAATCGTGTCGCCTTTACGCTTGAATCGTGTCGCCTTTACGCTTGAATCGCGATGCGATTTAAGCGTAAAGCCGATGTCTCTATAAAACATACAAAAAAAGTCGCAAGACGCTTAAAAACGCCTTGCGACTTTTCTATTTTATTTATCTCTAAAAACAATTGCTTGTTGCCTTTTAGTTGCTGAACTTCATGCCATTGGCATCCGCGTCGATTACTATTGGCTTGTCGCGCAACACTTTCTCGGCAAGAATCTGCTTTGAGAGGTCGTTGAGCACGTAGTCTTGTATGGCGCGCTTCACAGGGCGGGCACCAAACTCAGGATCGTAGCCAACGTTGGCGAGCCATTCTATGGCTTTTGGAGTCCACTTCAAAGTGAAGCCTTGGGTCTCAAGCATCTTGGCGACACGATTCATCTGCAATGTCACGACCTTGCCTATTTGCTCCTTGGTCAATGGCAGAAACATTATTATGTCATCGATACGGTTGAGGAACTCAGGGCGTATGGTCTTCTTCAGCATGTCCATCACATGGTTGCGCGTGTCCTTGATTACCAAGTCGCGATTGCTATCGCTTAAGTCGGCAAAACGCGACTGGATATACTGGGAGCCAAGGTTAGACGTCATGATGATGATAGTGTTCTTGAAGTTCACCGTGCGGCCTTTGTTGTCGGTCAACCTGCCATCATCGAGCACCTGCAAGAGAATGTTAAACACGTCAGGATGGGCCTTCTCTATCTCGTCGAACAACACCACGCTATATGGTTTGCGGCGTACGGCCTCGGTAAGCTGTCCACCTTCATCGTAGCCAACGTACCCCGGAGGCGCGCCAATGAGCCTTGTCACCGAGAATTTCTCTTGATATTCGCTCATGTCTATTCGCGTCATCATGTTTTCATCGTTGAACAGGTAGTCGGCAAGGGCCTTTGCCAATTCCGTCTTACCCGTACCAGTGGTTCCGAGGAATATGAACGATGCTATTGGGCGCTTCGGGTCTTGGAGTCCGGCACGCGAGCGGCGCACGGCATCGGCCACGGCGTTTATGGCTTCGTCTTGGCCTACGACACGCTTGTGAAGTTCATCCTCAAGATGAAGCAATTTCTCCCTTTCGCTCTGCATCATCCTCGTGACGGGTATGCCTGTCCACCGGCTCACGACCTCCGCTATGTCGTCAGCGGTCACTTCCTCTCTCACGAGTCCGTCACCACCCTGCGTGGCATGAAGTTGCAACTGCACTGAGTTTATGTCGTCTTGCAAGTTTTTCAACTTTCCGTATCGTATCTCAGCCACTTTTGCATAGTCACCTTCGCGCTCAGCTTTCTCAGCCTCAAATTTTAGGCTCTCAATGGTTTGCTTGTCCTGTTGAATCTTGTTCACCAGTCCTTTCTCGGCTTCCCACTTAGCCCTGTAAGAGTGCTCTTTCTCCTTCAACTCGGCAATGTCCTTGTCAAGTTGCTTGATTTTATCATCATCACCCTCGCGCTTGATGGCCTCGCGCTCAATCTCAAGTTGCTTGAGTTTACGCGATATCTCATCGAGTTCCTCAGGTTCAGAGTCACGCTCCATACGAAGCTTTGCGGCTGCCTCATCCATGAGGTCGATAGCCTTATCGGGGAGGTAACGGTCGGAGATGTATCTTTCGGATAGTTTCACCGCGGCTATGCAAGCATCATCGGTTATCCTTACCTTGTGATGGTTCTCATACCTTTCCTTCAGGCCTCGAAGAATGCTTATGGCGTCTGCCTCGTCAGGCTCGTCTACCATGACGGTTTGGAATCGACGTTCCAAGGCCTTGTCTTTCTCAAAGTATTTTTGATACTCATTGAGAGTCGTGGCGCCAATAGCCCTCAGTTCACCTCTTGCCAAGGCTGGTTTCAGGATGTTGGCGGCATCCATGGCCCCCTCGCCACCACCGGCTCCCACAAGCGTGTGGATCTCATCAATGAAGAGAATGATGTTGCCGTTGGCGTTGGTCACCTCTTTTATGACGCTCTTTAGGCGTTCCTCAAACTCGCCCTTGTATTTAGCGCCAGCTATAAGCGCACCCATGTCAAGCGAGTAGAGCTGCTTGTTCTTCAAGTTCTCCGGCACGTCACCACGCACAATGCGTTCTGCGAGCCCCTCGACGATTGCCGTCTTACCCGTGCCAGGCTCACCTATTATTATAGGGTTGTTCTTGGTGCGGCGGGAAAGAATCTGAAGCACACGTCTGATTTCCTCATCACGACCTATCACCGGGTCAAGCTTGCCCTTGCGAGCCTCGTCCACAAGGTTGCGGGCATATTTCGACAGTGCCTGATAGTTGTCGTCGGCACTCTGGCTTTGCACCTTCTGTCCCTGACGCAACTCCTCGATGGCTTTTGTCATTTCCTTCTCCGTACAGCCAGAATCCTTGAGTATGCGACTTACGGTGCTGTTGACCTGCAAGAGGGCAAGCAAAACAGGCTCAACGGAGACGAACTCGTCGCCCATCTTCTGGGAGTCTTCCACGGCTTTTTCCAACACGGCGTT
>DJQL01000090.1:0-22132 GCA_002437565.1 Prevotella sp. UBA6387 | reverse complement strand
CTCCTGTTGTACGAGATTCTCAATCTGCATTGCATTGACGCCAAGTTTCTGAAAGACGAAGTTGGTCACGTCTCGTCCTTTTTGTAAAATGCCTTGCAAAAGATGCACTGGCTCAATGGCCTGCTGGTTAGCCTCTTGCGCAGTATTCACTGCCTCTTGGATGGCTTCCTGTGCCTTGATTGTAAATTTGTCGAATGTCATATTTCTTCCTTTCTTTTGTTTTCTTTTTCTGTTACACCCAGTTTCCATCAAAGGATGTACCCAAACACCAAACGTGACAACATGGCACTATTGTGTGCCATTTTAACAGCGAGAGCAAACGCTGACATGATACAAAATCACAACTTTGTTTTATCTTAATTTTGATTATTAATCAAATAGTGTTACCTTTGCCTATATTATTAACAAAACTGAATAATATGACAAAAGCTATCATTACTGTCGTAGGAAAAGACACGGTTGGAATCATCGCGCACGTCTGTACCTACCTTGCCGAGAGCAACATTAACATCCTTGACATTAACCAGACCATTGTCCATGGTTTCTTCAACATGATGATGATTGTTGACATATCGCAAAGTGGAAAGACATTCGAGGCTATCAGTTCCGAACTTGACGATGCCGGCAAGGAAAAGGGCGTGCAGGCCAAGATACAGTTGGAAGCCATCTTCGACAAGATGTATAGAATCTGACATGGTTGAATCATGTTAATGGTAATTCTTGAAAGATAAATTATGATTACAGCTTCAGAAGTTCTCGAAACCAAGCGAATGGTCGAGCAGGACAACCTTGACGTGAGAACCATCACGATGGGCATCAGCCTGCTTGACTGCGCAAGCTCTGACTTGAAAGAGACTTGCGAAAAGATATACAACAAAATAACATCCCTTGCCAAGGATTTGGTGAAGACAGGCGAAAGCATCTCGCGAGAGATCGGCATCCCGATTGTCCACAAGCGTGTCAGCGTCACGCCCGTGTCCTTGGTGGGAGCGGCTTGTTGCAAGACTATCGACGACTATGTTGCAATAGCCAAGACGCTGGATGATGCCGCCAAAAAGATAGGCGTGAACTTCCTTGGCGGATTCTCTGCCATAGTGAGCAAGGGCATGACACCGAGTGAGGAACTGCTTATCCGTTCCATACCCAAGGCTCTCGCTGTCACCGACGTGGTCTGCTCAAGCGTCAATGTGGGTTCCACTAAAACCGGTATCAACATGGATGCCGTGAGATTGATGGGCAGCATCATCAAGGACAGTTCTGAGCAAACAAAAGACAAGGATTGCATCGGCCCTGCCAAATTGGTTGTATTTTGCAACGCTCCCGACGACAACCCATTCATGGCTGGCGCGTTCCATGGCGTGAGCGAGGCCGACGCCATCATCAACGTGGGCGTTTCTGGCCCTGGCGTAGTGAAGGCTGCGCTGGAGGAAATGGACGCTGAATGCCGCAAGGCTAACGGAGACGACAAGTCTGCCACGTTTGAGACCCTTTGCGAGACCATCAAGCGAACGGCGTTTAAGATAACCCGCGTGGGACAGTTCGTCGCGCAAGAGGCCAGCCGTAGGCTCAACGTGCCATTTGGCATAATAGACCTATCGTTGGCGCCGACACCGGCTGTTGGTGACTCCGTTGCAGACATACTCAAATGTATTGGCGTTGAGCAACCAGGTGCCCCAGGCACAACTGCTGCGCTCGCCCTTCTCAACGACCAAGTGAAAAAAGGCGGCATCATGGCAAGCTCCTATGTAGGCGGACTGTCAGGTGCATTCATACCAGTGAGTGAGGATCAGGGAATGATAGACGCCGTAAATGTCGGAGCCTTGTCGTTGGAAAAACTTGAGGCAATGACTTGCGTTTGCTCTGTCGGACTTGACATGATCGCAATTCCAGGCGACACGCCAGCCACTACAATCGCTGGCATAATCGCTGACGAATCTGCCATTGGCATGGTTAATCAAAAGACCACTGCGGTGCGAATAATACCTGTTATAGGTAAAAATGTGGGTGAGACTATTGAATGGGGAGGTCTCTTGGGACAAGCTCCAATAATGCCCGTAAACAAGTTTTCAAGCCAGAGACTTGTCAGCCGTGTAGGCCGCATACCAGCACCCATACATTCGTTCAAGAACTGATATTTGAAAAAGATTAGTATTAGTAAATCTTTACATCAGAAATAACCGCTCCGCCCGCCGACTCATTTAGTCGGCGGACAAGTTGGGAGCGCATCATGCTTAAATCCTGCCTAAGGGCGGGGTTTGTTATTTTCACAAAAAGCACTTGGTTTTTTATGAATTTATCGGTCGTGTATTGAGCGACGGCATTTCCCGTCACCTCGCCCCAAGCGTCCACGACACGCTTTTGAAGAAGAGGCGTCTCCAATCCTTCATTTCGGATGAATTGGCGTAGCAAATCTCCCAAAGGCTTCACATCCCTTTTAAACATCGCGTACTCCTTGGTTTTGTTAATTATTCCTTTCCGTTATCTCTCCATTGTTGACATCAAACAACTTATAATCCGCGTCGGCATGGCTAAGGATTTTGTCGAGGTGCTCCCTGTTGGTGTCTGTTATGAATATCTGCCCGAAATCCTTGTCAGCAACCATATGGATAATATGTTCCACACGGTTGGTGTCCAGTTTGTCAAAAATATCGTCAAGAAGCAGCAATGGCACCTTGCCGGCCATCTTCTGTCTAAGGTAAGCAAACTGGGCAAGCTTCAACGCCAACACATAAGTCTTGGTCTGCCCTTGGCTGCCTTCTCGGCGAATAGGATAACCATCTATGAGCATCTCAAGGTCATCGCGATGAGTGCCATGAAGACTGTAGCCCACCGCCCTGTCACGGAACCTGTCGCGCTGGATCACATCAAGCAACGGCCCACGTTGGCAATGAGAAACATAACGCAGGGACACATTCTCCAGTCCGCCCGATATTTGACTGTATGCCTCTTGGAAAGATGGCGTAATCTCATTCACGAGCTCATCTCTTTTTTTATATATAATCTCGCCATTTCTCGCCATTTCCTCCTCAAGGAGTTGCATAAGTGTCATGTCTGGCTCTTGGGCTGACTTCAGTAGGGCGTTGCGCTGTTGCAATGCCTTGTTGTATCTGTTCAACGCTTCAATGTAACCATTGTCAAGTTGCGCAATTACAACGTCGAGTAGTTTTCGCCGTTCCTCGCCTCCACCTGTCACAAGACTATTATCTGAAGGCGATATAAAGACAAGCGGTATCATGCCGATATGCATCGAGAGTCTTTTATACTCCTTTCCGTTACGCTTGAAGTGCTTGTGCTTGCCACGCTTCATGCCAGCGTAAACGCGCTCCTCGGTATCGTTCTCGGAAAGATAGTCACCTTCGATTACAAAGAAGTCTTGTTCGTGATTGATGACCATGCTGTCAAGATTAGTGAAGCTGCTATGGCAAAAAGACATGAAGTATACGGCATCGAGCAAGTTCGTCTTCCCCACCCCATTACTTCCGACAAAACAATTCAGCTTTTGGGATAGTGTGAGGCTGGCTTGCAAAATATTCTTATAGTTGATTATTGAAATTTTCTTGAGTATCATAATTATCCGCAAAGGTAAGTCAAATATGCGACAAACCTACTCTTTTGTATCACAAAATGAAAAAAGAGCTTTATAAATTTCAATGTTTGAATAAAAATGACTAATTTTGCCACGCATTAAATATAGGCAAACCAAATAGAAAAATAACAAATAAAAATAATGGCAAACAACAACGAAAAGGAGACTTTTGATGCATCCGTAAAGTCGGAGGCATTTTTCGAAAAGAACAAGAAGATTATCAGTGGAGTCATCATTGCAGTCATTGTCGTCGTGGCAGCTGTAATCTGCTACAACCAGTTTATCGGTGGTCCTCGTCAGGAAAAGGCAAGCACGGCTTTGTCTCGTGGCCAGGAGTATTTCAACGCAGACCAGTTCGACAAGGCACTCAATGGCGACGGCGCGGGATATACTGGCTTTGTAAAGATCGCGAGCGACTATGGCAGCACCGATGCCGGCAACCTCGCAAACCTCTATGCCGGTCTTTGCTATGCCAACCTCGGCAAGTGGCAGGATGCCGTGAAATATCTTGAAAATTATTCGCCTAAGGGTGATGCCATGATTAGTCCCGCCGCTATCGAGGCCTTGGGTAATGCTTACGCCCACGTTGGACAGATAGACAAGGCCATCAGCACTCTCAAAGACGCGGCAAGCAAGGCCGATGACAAGGCAGACAACGGCACAAACAACAGCCTGTCTCCAACGTTCTTGCTGCAGGCTGGAGAATTGCTCGAGTCTCAGAATAAAATTGATGATGCGAACAAGCTTTATCAAGACATCAAGAAAAAGTATGTCAATTCAGCCATTGTTCAGAGCAATGACATTGACAAGTACATTGAAAGGACAACCAAGTAATGGCAACAGAGCTTCATAATCTTACTGATTTAAGTGACATAAATATCCCTGACGCAAGCAATATGAACTTCGGTATAGTGGTAGCCGATTGGAATCACGATATTACCGGAGCATTGCTTCAAGGGGCTGTAGACACGCTTGAGGAGCACGGCGCATTGCCAGAGAACATTCATGTCAAGCATGTACCAGGCAGCTTTGAGCTTATTTATGGAGCACAACAGATGAGCAAGAACGATGGTTTTGATGCCATCATCATCCTTGGAAGCGTTATCCGCGGTGAGACGCCTCACTTCGATTACATCTGCCAAGGCGTGACCTATGGAATAGCTCATCTCAATGCCACGCAGAATATTCCCGTCATATATGGTCTTCTTACTACAAACGACCTGCAACAGGCAAAGGAAAGAAGTGGCGGAAAACTTGGAAACAAGGGTGCGGAATGTGCCGCAGATGCTATTATGATGGCTAAATTCTAAAAAGGACTAATTACTTTTTCCAATGCGTTTATACGAACTTCTTCAAGCCTATGAGTTTGACGAAATTATGCCAGTCATAGTCGATATGTTCCCAGGTACAGGCAAGTTTCGTGGACAGTTGCATGAGGCGTGGGACACCCTTCTTCGCATGAGGCCTATTACGTCAAAGAAAGAAATAAAATATAAATTCATGAAAGGTGCCAAGGAAGATGAGCAATATATTGGCGCCGATGATCATGACTTTGACACCACATGGGAGGTAATTATCGGAAAGAACCTTAGCAGGGAAAAGGGTGTTGACCTTAATGACGCGGAAATGCTTGCCAACTGTTTGGTAAATATCTGCTTGATAGGAAAGCATCCAAGGAGTTTTGAAAATTCGTACAGGATTCTCTCAACCCCCGACAGATAACATGAATGAAACAACGAAGAAAGCGAGCAAGAGAATATTCTTACTCGCTTTCTTCGTTGTTGCTTGATGCGATGGAAATGCCTCCAAGATGATTTATTGTTATGTCGAGCGAGGCAAAATCATCGATAGAACGGTCTGGATTGCCAACGCTTGCGGCAAACTCCAAATTCTCCCCATCCACTTTCTCCAATATTATGCCGATAAGGGCTCCATGCTCATAGTAGTTGGCATCTACATAATTCTTAAAATCCGACTTGGTGAATGTGTGATTGAAAAAAGGGAAACCATCTGAACGAATGATACTGATGTTCACTCGGTTGTCGTAATAACTCGTGGCACCATCTGTCGCCAACGGCAGTGAAGTGTCGCATTTCACGGTAATTTTTACCGTGTACTTTCCTCCTACCCAACTGATGCTGCTGTTTCTTACGGCATCGCCTATGGCACGTGGCTTGTTCTGTATGGGGACGACTACTGGCTTGTGTGCAATAATGATATTACTACGTGGTTTGTCTTTGCATGACGTTATACAAACGAGAAGCAGTGGCAAACTGTAAATCATTGCTTTGTTCATGTTATTTTTTGTTTTTCAAACTCAATTTGCACGTGCAAAGTTAATAAAAATGTAGAATAATTTTTATCTTTGCGGTGTGATAATCTTAGGAAAATCATCATGAACATCATCAATAAACACACATTTGCGATTTTTTGTATTTGCCAGCTCTGCATTGCCGCCGCATGCGGCAACCACAGGGCAGACAAAGCAGAAAACATTGGGGAAAAAGATATCATGGATGTGCTTGCCACGAATATCTCGGCTTGTTCAAGGCTTTATACGGCTCAATATGACGTGCGCAAGATAATGGTTTATACTGATACGACCACAATCAGTGGAAACTTCCTTAATCATCACCTCAAAGTGGCACTGCCATTGAGCGACCGTAAGATTGCTATACCTATATCCGCGACGGCTAAGGCTTTTATCGACCTTGGGAAGATTAAGCGAGAGGACATCATCAGACATGGCAATCGCTTGGAGATTATCCTCCCCGACCCAGAGATAATGCTCACGTCAACGACCATTGACCACAAAGGTGTGAAGCTAAAGGTAGGGTTACTTCGCCATGATTTCACTGATGAGGAATTGACAAGTTTGCAACGCAAGGGGAGAAATGAAATCGTGGAAAGTCTTTCAAGAACAGACATTGTCACGGACGCACAGCAAAATGCGGCAAGAATTATTGTCCCAATTGCGGTGCAGTGTGGTTTCGAAGAAACAAACGTCACAGTGACATTCCGCAAGACTTTCCGTCCTGCTGATATCAAAACCCTTATTCGACAGCTAAATTGAGACCGTTATGAAGAGAATTCGAAATACACTGCTGCTATCATTAATCTTGCTTGTAGTTATTTGCGTGCTTATATTGTTCTTAACATTACATAAGCAACCTATTGTAAGCGTTGGCACAAATGGCAACACCGTATCTACGCCTATGGAAGTGGAAAACGTGAAAAGCATTGGTCAATGGGAATTTCTTACATTGAGCGATGAAGAAATCGTGGATACCGTGCGCCATGGGTTATTTGGGGACAATGAGCTATCACGCATTTATTACGGCACGCTACGCCTTGGCTCAGATCTCGGCAAGGCTGGTGATGATTTTGTGCGTGCTAACAATGACTCGGTCGTGGTCACGCTTCCAGAGATAACTCTGCTCGACAACCAATTCATTGATGAGGCTCGCACAAGACCGTTGATAGAGGACGGCAAATGGACAGAGGCTGACCGGGCCGCCTTGACACGAAAAGCGGAGAAGATGATGCGTAAGCGTTGCCTCACAAAAGAGAATTTTCAAAAAGCCTCCGCAAATGCCCGTATACAGGTTACAGCCCTCTTTCATGCCATGGGCTACAAATATGTTGAGGTGAATATTGGTAAATAAAAAAATCTGCCGGCACGAAGGACGGCATTATACGCATGGATGAGTAAGATTTTAAAGAGAAAACTACAAAATAGTTTGCTTACTGTTTATTATTTTACTATTTTTGCGGAGATAAAAATAGATATAACATGAGCACTGTCATTTATCCGAGTCCCATTTATGGACCGGTTCATAGTCGTCGTCTTGGCATTAGCCTTGGCATAAATCTTATGCCAGACGACGGTAAGATATGTACGTTTGATTGTCTATATTGTGAATGTGGATTCAATGTCGACCGTCGCACGCGTTCCCATTATCCAACACGTGAGGTCGTGGCAGAGGCATTGGAAAAGCAGTTGGTTAAGATGCATAACGACAAAGAGCATCCCGACGTGCTCACCTTCGCTGGCAATGGCGAGCCAACAGGTAATCCACATTTCCCCGAGATAATTGATGATACGGTCAGACTTCGCGACAAATGGTGTCCTGGCGCTAAAATCAGTGTCTTGAGCAACTCCACGTTTATCTATCGCGAGGACGTGAGAAAGGCCTTGATGAAGGTAGACAACAACATCCTCAAGCTCGACACGGTAAATGTCGATTACATAAGAAAAGTGGATCGCCCTACCCAACCCACATACGATGTGAACAAAATAATAGATTACATGAAGAGGTTTAATGGGCACATTATCATTCAGACCATGTTCATGAAAGGTGATGGAACCGACAACACTGGTGATGAGTTTGTGATGCCGTGGCTAAATGCCGTGAAAAGCATAGCGCCCCAAGAAGTCATGGTGTACACTATTGACCGCGAGACACCCGACAAGAAACTCCAGAAAGCTACCCACGAAGAGCTCGACCGAATCAAGAATTTGGTTGTCGAGTCTGGCATACCTTGTACCGCCTCATATTGAAACCACAAGTTATAAAAGCAATAGAATCATGGAATCAGAACTATACAAGAACCGCAGTCTTGGCAGGTGCTTAAGCGACGCGTACAACTTGTACCGAACAAATTTTAAAACCATCATTCGCCGTCTATGGCTGTCCGCGCTCGTCTTGTCACTTTTTACGGCTGCCATATATTCAGTGAGCGCTAACATGGCGATGTCCATGACCTCTGCCGACTTGAGTGTAGGTGGATGCATTGCCGTTGCGGTATTGGGGCTTTTGAGCTTGTGCGCTTATGTTTGGTTCTTCACCATCGTCATTAGCCTTCTCAACGGCAAGAGCGTGAAAGCAAACTTGCCACGCATGACGCGTCTTGCCCTCACCCTTTTAGGCTTGACCATAGTGGCGTGCGCGTTGGTCGCCTTGGTTTCTATAGTCACCGCCAAGGCAAAGCCAAATGCAGTGCCATTATATGCTGGTGCTTTGGGCGGAATAATAGTTTGCATAGTCGTATGTGTCTTAGTGCTTCCGCTCTGCTATTCGGTTATGAAATATTGCGTTGAAACCGACGAGAAAGTCATGGCCATATTCAAACGCAATTATTTAGCAGGTTGGCGGCAATGGGGGTTCTTGTTTATCATTGTGTTGCTTGTTGGCATAATAGTGATGGTTATCGATACTCTTGTTGGCATGCCAAACAGCATCCTTTCGCTCGCGTCTGGCATGAGGCATATCAGCATGGTGGAGGGTGACTCTCCAATCATGCCATCTGGTTTTGGCTTACTGGCATTCCTAACATCCGCTGTTTGCACGTTTGTCATGACTTTTGTCAGGCCTTGGGTCATTTTTGTTTTTTATTATGCCTATGGTTGCATCGACGAGAAAGAAAAGGCGAGATTAGCACAAAAGAAGTTAGAAGCATACGAAGATAAAAACAAGAGTGCAAGCAAAGGGACTATTATAGATTTTGAAGAAGTGAAATAAATGAAGAAAGAACGCATCCTTTTTATAGATCGTGACGGCACGCTCATCGAAGAGCCATCCGACGAGCAGATAGACAGTTTTGAGAAGTTGAAGTTTGTGCCAACCGTTATCAGAAACTTGTCTTTCATAAAACATCACCTTGATTATAAGTTTGTCATGGTGAGCAACCAAGATGGATTGGGTACAAGTTCCTTTCCCGAAGAAACCTTTTGGCCTGTGCAAAATTTCATATTGGAAACACTTGAAGGTGAAGGTATCACCTTTGACGACATATTGATAGACCGCCATTTTCCCGAGGACAATTCGCCTATGCGCAAGCCAGGCACGGGCATGGTAAAAAAATACATTGATGACGACACTGTTGACATAGCCAATAGTTATGTAATAGGTGATAGGGAAAGCGACGCTCTGCTTGCCAAGAATATGGGATGCAAGTCGCTCATACTTGGAACGGAAGGCATGACATGGAGCAAGATAGCGGAAATTCTATTCGCTGGTGAGCGCATATCTGAGGTGCATAGGGTAACGAAAGAAACAGACGTGTATGTCAGGCTGAACCTTGACGGTTCTGGCAAATGCGACGTAACGACTGGTCTTGGCTTCTTCGACCATATGCTTGAGCAGATTGGACATCATGGCATGATGGACATCACCGTTCATACCAAAGGAGACTTGTATGTGGATGAGCACCATACAATAGAAGACACCGGACTTGCCTTAGGCGAGTGCATTCTTAAAGCCCTTGGTGACAAACGCGGCATTGAGCGCTACGGTTTTTGCCTGCCCATGGACGATTGCTTATGCCAAGTGGCACTCGATTTTGGAGGACGTCCATGGCTTGTGTGGGATGCCGAGTTCAAGCGTGAGAAAATCGGGGAAATGCCTACAGAAATGTTTTTCCACTTCTTCAAGAGCTTGAGCGACGCAGCAAAAATGAACCTCAATATCAAGGCCGAAGGCACCAATGAGCATCATAAGATAGAAGGTGTGTTCAAGGCTCTCGCACGTAGCCTCAAGATGGCGGTGAGAAGAGACATCAACCATTTTCAGTTGCCGTCGTCAAAGGGCATGTTGTGATTTTGGGAGCCCTTTTTTGATGGGGCAGCGTGATAAAGCCACGCAAAATCATTCTTCATGTCCTATCGTGAGTTGCATGAGATCATAATACGATCCGTTGTAGATATTAAGGTCTACGTTACCCTTTATCCCTGGCAACACGCCAGAATCAGTGTGTTGCCAAAATTTCCATTTACCCTTATACTCCACTTTGTCAACATAATAGTGTGCTATCCAATATGGATAATCATTAAAAACCGGGGCTGACAGATACTTTTCCTTGAAGTTATGGTAAGTGTAAATTATTGGCTTCACATGGTATTTGTCTTCTACGATATGTAACCAAGCGAGCACATCGGTTTGGAAGTCCTCTATACTCTCGTCAGCAGGTTTATGCTCAATGTCAAGCACAGGGGGCAAGTCACCATCCTCAAGATGAACCTTCTTCAAGAAGAAATACGCTTGTGAACGAGCCGAAGACTTAGTGCTCCAAAAATGATACGCACCACGAATGAAGCCATATTCACGAGCCTGATAGAAATTATCTGCGAAATTGGGATCAACTTTTGTTGACCCCTCCGTTGCCTTTATGATTATAAAACGCAAAGGACATCCATCGATTAGTGCGTTTGAGCGCAAACGATCCCAATTTATTTGTCCTTGGTATCGGGATATGTCTATTCCGTGAATCTCGTAGCCTTCTGGATATTTGGCATCACCATAGAACGCACGCCAACGGAAACCAGTAGGGCCTACAAAGAAATACCAGAAAGCCCATATGTAAAGTGCCATTACGGCAAGGCCGCCAAAGACCCATGCCTTGCCATTTTTCTTTTTGAAAAAACTTTTGAAATCGAAAAAAGCCAGCCCGTGCCGGCTATGCTGCCTTCGCCTAACATTTTGGGAAGACGCCCTACGTCTACGAACTGGCTTTTTATTACGCATTTATTTGTTTACTTGTTTTTCTCTGCATTCTCCAATGACAGCGTGCTGGTTTCACGGTCGCACACCTCAGCGGGACCCCAATACTGTATTGGGCCAGGATATACGAAGCATGTGTTGTTTGCCCACTCGTCACGGTGAGCGGCAAAAGCCTTGAATGGCGCGCCATCAAGCTCTACGAGAGCCTTGCGGATAACTGGCTTCATCTCACCGTTGCGACGCTCCATATTCATCATCATGGTGATTGGCACTCCACCAGCCTTCCACTCATCTGTAGAAGCTGACAGGTTCTTCACGATAGCCATATAACCAGTCTTGCCGTTGGCAATGAGGTTAGCAGCACTCACGCCAAGAGCATAGCAGTAGTCTGCGTCGAAGTTTGAAGGAGCCGCGCAGCGTCCCTCATAGCCAAAGAAGTGGTGTTGTGCTGCGAACTTGCCATTATACTTGCCCGCTTTCTTCCATTCATCGAGTTTGGCGCCAACCATGTCTGATATGAGCTTCTCTGTCTCGATGAGTGACACCTGCACGTTTCCGTGAGGATCGCGATCAAGAGACAGCTGACGAGCCACGCCTTCTGGAAGAGTGGCGAATGTCTCCGCGTTTTCCTTGCTCAAGTGGGCAATGATATATTCGCGCTGTGCGTCCTTGTCAAGGTTCTTGTAGTCGTTGCCATGAGCTGCGAGCAGGTCGTTGAGTTCGTCGATAAGACGGCCTATGGCAGGGATAAACTCTATGAGACCTTCAGGGATGAGAACCACACCGAAGTTGTTGCCTTCCTCGGCACGCTTTGCCACTGCTGAGGCAATCTGCTCAACAATCTGGTTGAGAGTCATGTCATTTGCCTGAATTTCCTCAGAGATAAGGCAGATGTTTGGCTGAGTCTGAAGGGCGCACTCCAAGGCGATGTGTGAAGCCGAGCGACCCATCAACTTGATGAAGTGCCAATATTTACGTGCGGAGTTTGCGTCACGCTCGATGTTGCCAATGAGTTCAGAATAGACCTTTGTTGCTGTGTCAAATCCGAAGCTGGTCTCAATCTGGTCGTTCTTCAAGTCGCCGTCGATGGTCTTGGGGCAACCAATAACCTGGACGCCATATTTCTTTGCGGCATAGTATTCTGCCAGCACACAAGCATTGGTATTGGAGTCGTCGCCGCCGATGATGACAACAGCCTTTATGTTGAGCTCGCGAATGATTTCCAAGCCTTTCTCAAACTGGTCAACCTTTTCAAGCTTCGTACGGCCAGAACCAATCATGTCGAATCCACCCGTATTGCGATATTGGTCAACGAAATCCTCTGTCAGCTCCACGTAGTTGTGATCAACGAGACCACCAGGCCCCATCAGGAAGCCATAGACCTTGTTGTTCTTGTTCATTTTCTTCACGGCATCGTAGATACCGCAGATGACGTTGTGCCCACCAGGAGCCTGGCCGCCAGAGAGGATGACGCCTACGTTCATTTCATTCGTGGCATCCTTGTCGCCAGGTACGAATTCTATCAAGGGCATTCCGTATGTGTTGGGGAAAAGCTCTTTGATTTCTTTCTGGTCACCTACGCTCTGTGTAGGCTCGCCTTCCTTGACTTTAACGGCACCCTGTAGGCCCTTGGGGAGCTTGGGCTGGTACTGAGCGCGTGCTTTCTGCAAAAGACTTGTCTTCATTGATTTGAAAATTGATTGAATTTAATGGATTTCCACTTGCAAAAGTAGCGGTTTTAACCGAAATATGGAAAGAAATAGCCAATAAAATACATTTTTATCACTTTTTTAGAACACATCTATTTCCTGTTACGATATTTTTCCATATCTTTGGGCATGAAATCAATCGTTAGTAACAAACCACCTTTTTATTATGGCAAATAAAAGACAATTGAAGCGCACTATCAATTACATTACAAGTGAGCTTTTTGCAGAAGCAATGGCCACCGTGATTTATAGCGGCAAGGCGAATAAGGAGGAAAGCGACAACATTCTTGCCTCCATCATACTCATGCGCGACGATTTTATTTCTCGTGTATCACACCCAGAACCAGGAATGGCATCCAAGAAATATTATAAGGCTCTTGTCAAGAATTTCAACAACGCCATGTCTGAGACAATCGACAACATATCTAACTTAGGATAGTTTTCACAAGCACATGCTAAAGAAATTTTGTGGATGGCTTCTGTTCAAGTGCCTTGGATGGAAGCTAAATGTCACTGTTGACCTTCCTGAAAAGTTCATCATCGCACTGGCTCCCCACACGAGCAACTGGGACTTCATACTTGGTGAACTGTATATGCATTCTCAGGGATTGAAAATAAACTTTCTCATGAAAAAGGAATGGTTCAAGGGACCTTTGAAGCCTCTTTTCCTTAAAATGGGCGGTATACCAGTTTACAGGTCCAAGCATACCAGCCTCACCGACAACCTCGCTGGGGAGGCAAGCAAGCGCGATGCGTTCAAGTTGTGCATAACACCAGAGGGCACGCGATCGCTCAATCCTGAATGGAAACGTGGATTCTATTTCATTGCCATGAAAGCAAACATCCCCGTATTGTTGTATGGCGTAGACTATGAACGAAAACTTATAGAGTGCACAAAAAGCTTTATTCCTTCTGGAGACGTTGACAATGAGATGAGAATGGTAAAACATTATTTCAAGGACTTTAAGGGCAAATACCCTGAGAAATTCACCATAGGCGAGGAATGATTAAAGAAATACTGTCATTATGCGCTGGTATCTTGCTGACACTCAACGAGACGTATGCCTATCAGACACAGCCGCATACCACCGACAATATGCCATCTGCCAGCCAATACCCGGCCTTGTGGGGAGACATAGACTATCAGGGCGCCCCATGGGTAACCAACGTCTCTTCGCCCGTGGGAGCTTCGAATGGACTCCAAGGTAGACATCTGTCGGTTTGGGCATCCCATGGCAGGTATTTCGACAATAAACGTGGCCAATGGGAATGGCAACGTCCACTGCTCTTTTCTACCACAGAAGATCTCTTCACTCAAACTATTGTCGTGCCTTATCTAATACCCATGCTGGAGCGAGCAGGAGCCTATGTATTCACGCCTCGGGAACGCGACTGGCAACAAATGGAATATATCATAGACCCAGACGGCGGGCTAAACGCGTCAAGCTCATGCTACAGCGAGTTTTCCGACAAGTGGAGATCCACCGCCCAGCGTGGCTTCGCGGCTCATGCGGGCAACTATCACGACAATGAGAACCCGTTTGAGGCGGGCGGAGCAAGGCAAATCAAGGCGACAAGAAAGGCTGGCAAGGCCTTTGTGAAGTGGCAGCCATATTTTCTCAAAAAAGGCAGGTATGCAGTCTACGTGAGCTATGCCACGGTAGACAAGAGCGTTGACGACGCTCACTACACGGTGTTCCACCAAGGCGTGGCGACCGAGTTCAGGGTAAACCAGCGCATGGGTGGAAGCACATGGGTCTATCTCGGCACATTCACATTCGACGAGGGCAGCAGTATAGACAACTGCGTGATGCTGTCTAACCAAAGTCGAAAAAGCGGTATCGTCACCGCCGATGCCGTGAGATTCGGAGGAGGCATGGGCAACATTGCGCGGGGAGGATTGGTCAGCGGCTACCCACGCGCCATAGAGGGAGCCAGATACTCTGTCCAATGGGCAGGAGCCCCATACAATGTCTATGGAGGAAGAAACGGAACGGACGATTACGCCGACGACATAAACTCTCGCTCGCTTATGACAAACTGGCTATCGGGTGGGTCAGCCTTTAATCCTACACAGGATGGCAAGGGCGTACCTATCGAACTATCATTGGCCGTACACAGCGACGCTGGGTTCAACCCCGACGGAAAATCAAGATGGGGAAGCCTCGCCGTTTGCACCACAGACTTCAACGATGGGCAACTGGCGAGTGGAGTGACAAGGCAGACGTCTAAGATATTCGCGCGAAACCTCCTCGACAATTTAGTTAGCGACCTGAGCCCAAAGTACCATGGATGGCCGAAACGGTACCTGTGGGACAGAAACTACTCCGAGACACGACTGCCCTGTGTGCCTTCGGCCATAATAGAAACCTTGTCGCACCAGAGTTTCCCCGATATGCTGTTGGGGCAAGACCCAAACTTCCGTTTCGACATGGCCCGTTCACTCTACAAGACCATAGCGCGCTTTGTCAACGGCATGCATGGTAAGGAAACGGTGATAGAGCCATTGCGCCCATTGAACATCAACGCCAGTCTCGTGAAAGACAAGGCAACCGTGAGCTGGACACCACAAAAAGACCCATTGGAAGTTTCTGCTGCGCCTACATATTACATAGTGTATACGGCCATAGGGAATGGCGGGTTCGACAATGGCACACGCACGGACCGCCCATCCTTCTCGCTCGACATAGAGCCAGGAGTGCCCTACCACTTCAAGGTGACAGCATGCAATCTCGGCGGCGAGAGCTTTCCTTCCGAAGCAGTGTCCGTGGTCAAGGAACCTAATGCCACAAGGACGGTGCTCGTCGTCAATGGCTTCCACAGGCTGTCAAGTCCGGCAGTCGTAGACAATGACAGCAAGGGGTTCGATTTAGACGCTGATATTGGTGTCACAGAGGGTGTCACGGCTGGATGGCAGGGCAGATTCATTGCCGGCAACGACTTCGACTACGTGTCTGAGCACGCCATGGCCATAGCCTCGGCCAATAAATACAATGTGGTGAGTTGCTCGTCTCATGCCATAGAGACGGGTATCGTGGATGTCAACGACTACGATGCCGTAGACCTCGTGCTTGGCTTGGAGAAGTACACGTCCAACCAGACGAGGTATTACAAAACGTTCTCCCCCGTGATGAAACAAATGCTCACGCGGTATCTCGCCAATGGCGGCAAGCTGCTTGTCAGTGGTGCCTACGTCGGTTCTGACAATGCCGAGACAGGCCCTACTGGGCGCGATTGGCTTGCCAATACGCTGCACGCTTGCTGGAACGGAGCCGCAAGGACAGACACCATCAATGGCATAAGTGGGTTGGGCATCAACGGCATAAGAATATACGGCACGCCCAACCCCGACCACTATTGCGTGCAATTAGCCGACAAGCTTTCTCCTACCAAAGACGCTTTCACGGCAATGCTCTACGCTGATGGCAGCCCAGCCGCGGTTGGCTTTGATGGCAGCATGGCGAATGGCGGTCATTCTTCACTGTCCAAGCCTTCGCGCACGTTCGTCATGGGATTTCCACTTGAGAGCATAACCGACAGGCAGACGCAAGCCAACATCATGCGTGGAATCCTCGCGTTTCTTATAGACAAATAACGGAAAAACACATATAACCATTTAACACTTTTCATCATGAAAATACAAGCTAACCCATCCGGGACACGAAGCATCGAGGTGAGCGAGAAGCACCTGGCCACAATCGACAAATATTCCCTTCTCCGCAACCTCATAGACAGTAATGGCATAATAGACGAGGCCGTACTTGACAAGCTCAGGCTCAACGTGCGCGCCCTGCTCGAAGGGTCCGAAGGCTCTGATCGCGACCTGCTCGACCTCTGCCTTGACGTGCTCTACAACAAGAACATGAAGGCATTTGGCCTCCACGAGCTTGTGCTGCTCTACATCAAGTGGAAGAACGAAAGCCAAGATGAGGAAGGCGACGAGACTGTAGAAACGAACAGCTAAGCCCATGCCAAGCAATCAAAAGCCATACCCGCAGCTCACCGATTTTCTGCCAACAACGAAGAAGGAATGCGAGCTGCGAGGATGGACACAACTCGATGTCATTCTCTTCTCTGGCGACGCCTACGTGGACCACCCAGCCTTTGGCGCGGCGGCCGTGGGACGCATCATAGAGGCTGCAGGATACAAGGTCGCCATCGTGCCGCAGCCCGACTGGCATGGCGACTTCCGCGACTTCAAGAAGCTCGGGCGACCTCGCCTCTTCTTCGCCATATCGCCGGGCAACATGGACAGCATGGTCAACCGCTATACCGCCAATAGGCGCATGCGACATGATGATGCCTATAGCCCCGACTCGCGACACGACATGCGCCCCGACTATCCAAGCATAGTCTACACGAAAATCCTGAAACAGCTCTTCCCCGACGTGCCAGTGGTGCTGGGCGGCATAGAAGCCTCGCTCAGGCGGTTCACCCACTACGACTATTGGCAGGACAAGCTGCTAAAGCCAATCCTGTGTCTCAGCGGAGCCGACTTCCTACTCTACGGCATGGGCGAGAAAAACACCATCGCCTTGTGCGACGCCATGGCCCAGGGAAGGAAAATAGGCGAAATAGACGACATACCACAGACATCGTTCCTCAGACGGGAGGACGACATACCTGGCGGCATACGCGAGGACGACATCGTGCTCCACTCCTATGAGGAGTGCCTGCGCGACAAGAAAGCCCATGCCGAGAACTTCAGGCACATCGAGGAGGAATGCAACCGCATGCACGGGCAGCGGCTCTTGCAGAAAGTGGGCAACCAATATGTGGTACAAAACCCCATGTACCCGCCAATGACGAGCGAGGAGCTCGACGCGGCATTTGACCTGCCCTACACGCGATTGCCGCATCCAAAATACAAGGGCAAGACCATCCCTGCCTACGAGATGATAAAGTTCTCCATCAACATGCACCGTGGATGCTTCGGCGGATGCGCCTTTTGCACCATCTCGGCACATCAAGGCAAGTTCGTGGTGTGCCGCTCAAAGGAGAGCATCGTGAAAGAGGCAAAGAAAATCATAGCCATGCCCGACTTCAAGGGTTATATCTCTGACCTTGGTGGACCGTCGGCCAACATGTATGGCATGCATGGGCGAAATCTCAAGGCATGTGAGCATTGCAAGCGACCGTCGTGCGTGAATCCCATGGTTTGTCCCAATCTCATCACCGACCACTCCAAGCTCTTGGAAGTGTATCATGCCGTGGACGCTTTGCCGGGAGTGAAGAAGAGCTTCATAGGCAGTGGCGTGCGCTACGACCTCATCCTCCACAAGTCGAAAGACGAGAAATCAAACGAGGCGGCAATGCAATACGCTAAGGAGCTGATAACAAGGCACGTGAGCGGACGCTTAAAGGTTGCACCAGAGAACACCTCCGACCGCGTGCTGAGGTTCATGCGCAAGCCCTCGTTCGCGCTCTTCTATGAGTTCAAGCGGCTCTTCGACAAGATAAACAAGGAGGCAGGGCTTCGCCAGCAAATCATCCCCTACTTCATCAGTTCCCACCCAGGATGCCACGAGGAGGACATGGCCGAGCTCGCCGTGATAACCAAGGGCCTCGACTTCCACCTCGAGCAGGTGCAAGACTTCACGCCCACGCCGATGACCGTTGCCACCACGGCGTTCTATTCCGGTTACGACCCTTACACCCTTGAACCGATATTCTGCGCCAAGACACCAAGGGAGAAGCTCGCCCAGCGCATGTTCTTCTTCTGGTACAAGCCTGAGGAGCGACCTGCCATAGAGCGTGAGCTGAGGCGCATAGGGCGGCCAGACCTCATAGCAAAGCTCTACGACGGCGTGCCTTACCACGGACGCGCGAGATACGACGGCAAGGCTGTGGGATCCTCGCCGGAACGACACGACAAGCATGGGCAAGGCAGAGACAGGAAGCAAGGGAAAAAGCAAGAAAACGAATGGCAGGAGCAAGGACAACGCGACAACGGCCAAAGGCAGAAGCCGAAAAGAAAGTCGTTCAACCCAAACTTCCATCCTAAAACCAACAAGAGAAGATGATTATAGCAGAACAATTCGTCAAGGGCAAGCACGATGATGCAAGCTGCGAAGACGGGATAGTGGTGACTGCCCATTTCGTGGCCGTCATCGACGGCAGCACAAGCAAGGGCGTGAGGCGCGTGGACCCAGGCAAGAGCAATGGCAGGCTTTGCATGGAGATTGTCGCCGATTACATCAGGCACATGGAAGCCGAGACGACGCTCGACGACTTCTGCGATGGCGTCACCAAGGCCATTCACGACACCTATGTGGCGAGAGGCTTCACGGGCGAGCGGTCGGCAGAGCCTGTCGCCCCCGTTGACCGCCTGTGCGCCTCCGCGGTGGTCTACAGCCAGCGGTGGCAAGAGGTGTGGATGATTGGCGACTGCCAATGCATCGTCGGCGGAGAGCTCTACACCAATGGCAAGCCTTGCGAAAGCATGATAGCCTGGAAGAGGGCGGCGGCATTCGATGGCCTGGCAAGCCAGCACGCCGACATGATAGACCATGGCGAGTTGGTCCACGACTACGCGCGAGACAGCATCTTGCCGGAACTCGTGCGGACGATGGATGGGGAAAACAAGACTTATGCCGTGATAGACGGCTACCCCATCTATCGCGGCGGCATAAAGGTCATCAAGGTCGACGTGGAGGAAAAGCGTGGCGGCACGACTGGCAAGAAGACCCTTGCCGACATCGTGCTCGCCACGGACGGTTACCCATTCCTCTGCCCCACGCTGGAGAAAAGCGAGAGGAAGCTGAGGCGGCAACTCGACACGGACCCATACAACATAGGCGAGTTCAAGGCCACGAAAGGGCTCATGCGAGGCAACGCGTCGTTCGACGACCGTGCCTACGTGCGCTTCTCGCCCTACCCCACGCAACGCTACTTTCTCACGCTCGGCTTCGATGGCACCGCCTATCATGGGTGGCAGATACAGCCCAACGGCATGTCGGTGCAAGAGAGGCTGCAAGATGCTCTCACGAAGATACTGCGCCGCAAAGTCGACATCACGGGGGCGGGCAGGACCGATGCCGGCGTGCACGCGCGCACCATGGTGTGCCACTTCGACGACATCAAGGGGCGCGACTGCCAGCAGTTGCTCTATCGTCTCAACCAGCTGTTGCCAAGCGACATTGCCTGCCGCGAGCTGAAGCCTGTCGGCGACGGCCTTCACGCGCGTTTCTCCGCTGTGAAGCGCACCTACAGATATTTCATCCACACCAGCAAAGACCCCTTCGCGAGGCATTTCTCCGTGGAGACCCACTATCCGCTCGACTTCGACTTGATGAACGAGGCGGCAGAGCGGCTCACGCGCTTCACCGACTTCAAAGCCTTTTGCAAGGCCGACAGCGACGCGCGCACCACCATCTGCCACGTCACCACGGCACGATGGGTACAGACCTCGCCCACGGAGTGGTATTTCGAGATAAGTGCCGACCGCTTCCTGCGCAACATGGTGAGGGCTGTCGTCGGCACTTTGTTCGACGTGGGGCGTCACAGGGCGACCCTCGAAGAGTTTCTCGGCATCATGGCCAATGGCACGCGCTCCGACTCAGGCGAGTCGATGCCGGCCAAGGGACTCTTCCTCTGGGACGTGGAATACTGACGCAGGGCGCGAAGCGACACCCATACGTCCTCGTCGCGACCAATGGCCTCCGTGATCTTGCGCGTCAAGGCAAGCACGTGGGCAGTGGAGTCGAGCACGTAGCCGGAGCGGGTGTTCCTGCCAAGCAATATGTCGCCCACGGTGTCTGCAGCCTTGTTGCCAGGCCGGATGAAGACCGAGGGAAAGCCAGGCACGCCCACGAGCTGTGGCAGCCACCTGCCCCACTCGCGACTTGGCGTCACCAGCAGGCGGTAGCGACCGTTGGGCACGGCCATTGGCGCGCGCTCGCGCCACCGCAGTATCGTGGTGAGCGGACGATGGCTATTCAAATGGCGGCAGGCGGGCTCGAGGGTGTCGCAAAAGGGCACGTTGTCTACCCATAGCCTGCCGATGGTGTAAGATGGCTTAAGATAAAGCCGCTTGATCACTATTTCCATTTCTCCTCCTTCGTCTTAGGTTATCGTGACAATGACATCGTGACAGCCGGGCTTCCTGGGCTTGCCAGCAACGACGCGACGTTGACCCGCTTTTCCCACGTGTTTTTGGCGACCTTGGTTATCCAATTGGCCTTCTTCCATACCGAAATAGTTTGCGTCAGGCAATGAACGGTGGCGTCGGGTTTCTGCCTCTTGACGTCATCGAGAGTGAAACGCTGCGAAAGGTTGTCGAAGATGATGCCGTTTTCGGTCCTCCTCTGTTGCCGCTCGTTGGCCTTGACGGTGTTGTCATAGAATTTATCGGCGAGGAAATGCATCTGACTCTGGAAAACGTATTCCGTCATCAATACAGTGAACTCCACCACGGCATTGGTCTCCTTGCCCGTGAGCAAATAGGCCACCGCGCCACAGCGGAAACCTATCACGGCGGCGCGCTTGCGGAAGAAGTCTCCCGCCTCAGGCATGCTTGAGGCCATGTCGATGATAATCCTCTTGTTTTCCCATTCCGCGAGAGCCGCGTTGACTTTTTTAAGCTTCAGTGTGCCCTTGGCGGTGCTCAGCTTCTCCACAGCCTCGGCTATGCGCTTTATGTCCTGGGCGGACAGTTGCTGCTCCTTGGCGAGGGGCTCAAAAAGATGGTATGGCATTTCGGCGAAACACACGCGCGACGCCAAGCCACCTTCTATGGAGTCGCCATCGAAGAACTTATCAAAAGCGCGCTTGGTGCCAGTGGCCGACCAATTGTAGAGTGCCCGTACCGTGCCGCTATACGATTCCATGGAGAAATAGTCTTGCCCCATTTCGCCTCCGTCGAAACCTGTGGTGTAGAACGCGCGCTTGTCTGACCAATAGCCGCGACTGTTTGTGTTGCTGACCACCGCAAGCTCCTCGCAAAAGCTGAATAGCGTGTGCCCTTGCGCGTTTTCCTGACGCTGTAAGAGCATTGTAAAGCTGATGGTGAACGGTATCTTCTGCTTGAAGACGTGTGGAAGTTCCTGGGCAATCTTTTTATTCTTGTTATTCTTGTTATTATTATTGCACTTTTTCTTGTGTTCCCTCTCTATCGCGTCGGCCTTGGCGGACTCCTCGTCCATCTTCTTCATCCATGGCCCTAAGCGCCTGGCACAAATGCTCTTGCCGCTCGCCGAGTGGCCTATTATTGCCGACATCAGGACCAGGGGTTGGATGGTTCCGTCGCGGTATTCCACCTTCACGTCGCTGGCATAGGCTGCCGCGCAGGGTAGCACCGTGAGCAGCACGGGCAACACCTTTTCGTCGGGCAGGCCAGC
>DJQL01000003.1:3904-4025 GCA_002437565.1 Prevotella sp. UBA6387 | reverse complement strand
GGATACCCTCCAAATGTTTTCAGGATTATTTTTGAAAATCGTAGCATTATTGATGTAAATCAAGGATTGGAGGAGAAAAAAGGCTATATAGACAGGATAGACAGGATAGACGGGATAGACA
>DJQL01000003.1:0-3759 GCA_002437565.1 Prevotella sp. UBA6387 | reverse complement strand
CGACAAAAAGAAGATTTTATCGAAAAAACATTTGCTAATTGCTACAAAATATATAACTTTGCAATTGTAACAATAAACAAACAAGAAAATAGCAAAACACGAAAGAACTATGACAAATAATGTATCTACATATTGGTGGTGGCGTAACTCAAGATTGATAAAGTCGTGAGGAACGAAGCCGTGTAGATACTTCTATTAAGAATATGAAGAAAGAGAAAGAGGCCTGCCGTAAATCACGACAAGCCTCTTTTCTTTTTTCAACACACGTCACTCGGGAATGTAGCATACAACATCAAGAAAACATTAAAAACACTTACGGATATGAATATCACTGCCATTTTCAACCGTCTCCTCGACCATGAGGAACTGAAACGCGAGGAAACCAAAGACCTGCTCATCGCCATCACGCGCGGTGAGCTTAACAACTCGGAGATCGCAGCCCTTCTCACCGCCATCAAGATGCGTGGCATCACGGTGGACGAGCTCCTCGGCTTCCGCGACGGCATCTTAGAGACAGGCGTGCCGGTACCACTCGATTGCGATAGATACATTGATGTAGTGGGTACAGGCGGCGACCGCAAGAACACGTTTAACATATCCACCACCGCATGCTTCGTCATCGCCGGGGCTGGATACAAAGTGGCAAAGCACGGCAACTACGCCGCCACGAGCGTGAGCGGAGCCTCCAACGTGATAAAGAACCACGGCGTGACGTTCACCGACGACATAGACAAGCTAAACCGCTCGATAAACGAGTGCGGCATTGTTTATCTCCACGCCCAACTCTTCGCCAAAGCAATGAAGTTCGTTGGCGCCATACGCAAGGCTCTGCCCTTCCCCACTTTCTTCAACCTCCTCGGCCCCATCATCAACCCGTCGAAGCCACAGTGCCAACTCCTCGGCACGGCGACGCTCGACCAGATGCGCCTCTACCAGCAAGTATACCAGAAGATTGGCATTGATTACGGCATAGTGAACAGCATTGACGGCTACGACGAGATATCTCTCACAAGCGACTTCAAGGTCATCACCAACGATTATGAGCGCATATTCAAGCCTTCCGACCTCGGATTCGAGACCGCCAAGCCAGAGGAGATCGTGGGCGGAGCCACAGAGGAAGAAGCCAAGCAGATTTTCGACAACGTGCTGGCAAACAAGGCATTGCCCTCCCAAAAGAACATAGTGCTGGCCAACGCCGCGTTTGGCATCCAGGTGCTGGAGAAAGGCAAGAAGCCAATAAGCGAATGCATAGAGATAGCACGCGAGAGCATAGACAGCGGCAAGGCATTGGCCACATTCAAGAAGTTTGTTGAGTTGAACCAGTAACCCCAAATCCTGACCCATGGACATATTAGAAGAGATAGTGGCACACAAGCGTGTGGAGATTGACGAGCGCAAGCGGTTCGTCCCCATCCAGCAATTCTCGGGCGCCATACAACAAATGATGGACAAAGGCAAGCCCGCCTCCATGAGCAAGGCCTTGATGTCTTCCGACACTGGCGTCATAGCAGAGTTCAAACGCAAAAGCCCATCGAAAGGTTGGATCCACCGCGACGTGAAGCCAGAGGACGTGACACCACTATACCAAGCAAATGGAGCATCGGCCCTGAGCATCCTCACCGACACGCAATATTTCGGTGGCTACGACGAGTACATACAGCAAGCACGGCAAGCCGGCGTGACGATACCCATACTCTACAAGAACTTCATCATCGACGAGTACCAACTGTTCCAAGCCCGCTACTGCGGAGCCTCCGCCGTATTGCTCATAGCCGCCTGCCTCACCAAGGACGAGTGCAAGCACTTGCAGCACCTCGCCCACGAGCTCGGCCTGGAGACCTTGCTCGAGATGCACAACGACCGCGACTTCGACTACGCCACGCTCGAACCCGACATGTATGGCATAAACAATCGCAACCTCGGCACGTTCGTCACCGACGTGAACAACAGCTTCCGTCTTGCCGAACGACTGCCGAAAGGCGCTTGCCTCGTGAGCGAGAGCGGCATAAGTCACCCAGGCACCGTGAAGGAGCTGAGAGACGCCGGATTCAAGGGCTTTCTTATCGGAGAGCGATTCATGAGAGAGAAAGACCCGGGCATCACCCTCAAGCAATTCATCGGCGAGCTATGATAATAAAAGTATGTGGGATGCGTGATGCCCAAAACATCCGCGAAGTGGCCGAGCTCGACATTGACATGATGGGCTTCAACTTTTGGCCAGAAAGCAAACGCTTCGTTAACATGATAAGCTCACAGGCCGGCATCGTGCCAGACTACAGTCGGGAACGGCTATACGAGATGGCAAGACAAGGCAGCTCGCGACAATACGCCTTCCCGAATAGGATAAAACGCGTGGGCGTATTCGTTGACGAGATGCCGCAGACGATAGTCACCCGCGTGTACAACTATTCGCTCGACTACATCCAGCTCCACGGAGATGAATCGCCCGTCTTGATAGACAACCTTCGGAGCACGTTGGTGCCAGACATCGTGCCCGACATAAAGTTCATAAAAGCATTCGGCATATCCACCGCAGACGACTTCAGGCAATGCGACGCCTTCGAGGGCAAGGCCGACCTCCTGCTCTTCGACTACAAAACCGAGGGGCGCGGAGGCAGCGGCAAGCACTTCGACTGGTCTCTGCTCGATGCCTATCATGGCACAACGCCTTTCCTGCTGAGTGGCGGCATAGGTCCCAACGACGCCGAAGAACTATTGAGAATCAAGCACCCTCGCTTCGCGGGAGTGGACGTGAACAGCCGCTTCGAGACAGCACCAGCCATGAAAGACGTGGGAAAGCTGAGAAATTTCGTGGAGCGTATAAGACATCATCACACAATATGAAACCTGTAAAAGCAACATAGCTATGAACAAAATCAACCAAGTTTTTGCCAACCGTGGCGACAGGAAACTGCTCAGCCTGTATTTCTGTGCCGGCTGCCCCACCCTGGACGGCACGGCAGATGTCATCAAGGCCATGGAACGGCACGACATCGACTTCGTGGAAGTGGGCATGCCATTCAGCGACCCTCTCGCCGACGGTCCCGTAATACAGTCGGCAGGAGCCATAGCCTTGAAAAACGGCATGACAACCCGACTGCTGCTCTCGCAGCTCAAGGCCATCAAGGATGAGGTGTCGATACCACTGATATTCATGGGGTATCTCAACCCGATAATGCACTATGGCTACGAGAAGTTCTTCGCCGACCTCGCCGACAGCGGCGTGTCAGGAGTGATTATCCCTGACCTTCCGTTCGCCGACTACCAGACGATAGTGAAACCCATCGCCGACCGCTACGACATCCGCGTCATCATGATGATTACGCCGGAGACAAGCGACGAGCGCATCAGGTTCATCGACGACAACACCGACGGATTCATCTACATGGTGTCGTCGGCAAGCGTGACGGGAGCACAAAAGGAGTTTGACGCCAAGAAAGTGGCATATTTCAGCCACATCAACTCCATGAGCCTCCGCATACCACGTATGATTGGCTTCGGCATAAGCAACAAGCAAACGCTGGAGAGCGCACAGCGGAACGCCGCCGGAGCGATAATAGGTAGCAAGTTCGTGAACCTCCTGTGCGAGACCAACGACCCCGACAAGGCCCTCGACAAGCTCATGGAAGCTCTGGGGAAGTGAAGAACGAAGAGTGAAGAGTGAAGAACGATTATAAATAAAAGACAAGACTATGGAACCAGACAAGAATGGCTTTTTCGGTCAATATGGCGGGGCGTACATCCCTGAGATATTATATA
>DJQL01000094.1:15905-16393 GCA_002437565.1 Prevotella sp. UBA6387 | reverse complement strand
TCGACAAACTCCTTGCCGATGACCTTCTCAATGGCTTTCACCTTGAACTTCTCTCGCGAGTGTATGATGGAAATGCTGGTGCCCTTCTTTCCCGCGCGTCCGGTGCGTCCCGACCTGTGGGTGTAGTTCTCCACGTCGTCGGGCAGTCCGTAGTTTATGACGTGTGTCAGGTCGTCTACGTCGAGTCCGCGCGCCGCCACGTCGGTTGCCACGAGCAGTTGCACCAAGTGCTGCCTGAACTTCTGCATCGTGAGGTCGCGCTGCTGCTGCGACAGGTCGCCGTGCAGCGACTCGGCGTTGTAGCCGTCCTTGATGAGCTTGTCGGCCACCTCCTGCGTCTCCATCTTCGTGCGGCAGAAAATGATGGCGTAGATGCGTGGGTAGAAGTCTACGATGCGCTTCAAGGCCAGGTACTTGTCCTTGGCGTTCACGAGATAGTAGACGTGGTTCACGTTCTCGGCTCCCTCGTTGCGCGAGCCCACCACGAT
>DJQL01000094.1:15471-15833 GCA_002437565.1 Prevotella sp. UBA6387 | reverse complement strand
GCGGAGAAGAGCAGCGTGTTGCGGTCTTCGGGCACATGCTCGAAGATGGCGTTGATGCTGTCGGAGAATCCCATGTTGAGCATCTCGTCGGCCTCGTCGAGCACCACGTTGCGTATGTTGTCGAGCTTCACCTTGCCACGCTCCATGAGGTCTATGAGACGTCCTGGCGTGGCCACGATGATTTGTGCCCCATGCCGCAACTCGTTGATTTGAGTCACGATGGACGCGCCTCCATACACGGGTATGACGTGCATGTGCGGGATATACTTGGCAAACGAGTTGAGGTCGTCTGCAATTTGCAGGCACAGCTCACGCGTTGGGCTCAGGATGAGAGCCTGCGTGTCTCTTGTATCGGCGTCGGT
>DJQL01000094.1:8343-15315 GCA_002437565.1 Prevotella sp. UBA6387 | reverse complement strand
ATAGGCTCGCTCACGCCCAATTCTTCAAATGTCTTCAAAAAAATATAGCTATATAAAATAAATAATATGCAAAGTTACTGTAAAATAAGAGATTAAGCGACAAAAATATGATAATTATTGTTATCTTTGCCGAACGAAATAAAGAAAAAATGAAGATAGCAGTGTTTTGTTCTGCCAACGACTCCATAGCACCGGCTTATTTCAAGGCCGCCGAGGAGCTTGGCAGCTGGATAGCGGAGAGTGGCCACACTCTCGTTTATGGTGGCCAGAATCGTGGGCTCATGCGGTGTGTGGGCGAGGCCGTACACAATGGCGGTGGGCAGATAATAGGTATCATACCCCAGATACTCGCGAACAGTGGCCAGCGCCCCGACTGCCTCGACGTGGAGATACCGTGCGACAACCTCTCCGACCGCAAGGACCTCATGCTCGCGCAAGCCGACGTGTGCGTGGCCCTGCCGGGCGGCATAGGCACGCTCGACGAGGTGTTTACCGTGGCCGCGTCGCACAACATAGGGTATCATTGCAAGATGGCGATACTCTATAATGTTGAAGGTTTCTGGGACAAGACAATCGATATGCTCGACGACATGCAGCGGCGCGGCTTCATGCGGGGTCATTGGACTGATTACATCAAGGTGGTGGACAGCATAGAGCAACTGAAGGCGTTGATTCTTTGAAGATTGTAGGCCGCGAATATTTAAAAGATGTTATAGCTGTGCAAGGTTTCGCCTTTGTCGGCATTTAACCCATGAGTAAAAGAAAAAACAGCTATGAATAAACTATTTAAGATGATGGCCTTCGCGGCCATATTATTATCCACCGCGTTGTCGTTGCAGTCGTGCGATGATGATGACAACAATTATCTTGTGATAGACCCAGCCTATGCCCCCAACGCGATGGTGACATTCAAGACCAACCCGGAGAATGGGCAGGTTTACATGCAGCTCAACGACTCGGTGACCCTTGTGGACAAGGATTACAAGCAGTGGCCGTTTAATGCCACAGACAAGAAAGAGGTGCGGGCGCTCGTGTCCGTCATCTTTGATGACGACAATGACAAGAGCCTTCAACGCAACGTGCATATTGTCAATGTGTTCGACACCATCCGCACGAAGCTGATGTCGCCTGTCGTCAACGACATGGAAAAGGCCTATGGCGATGACCCCGTGGAGATCGTGAACAGTTGGAAGACAGTGTGCGAGGATGGCTACCTGACGCTCCACTTCCGCACGTATTTCGGTGGCATGAAGATCCATACGCTCAGGTTGGTGCGCTTGTCTGATGGCACGCTCAGGCTCTACCACGATGCCAACGGTGACGCAAAGGGTGCTGTGGGCGATGGCATTATCGCTTTTAGGCTAAACGATGTCCCCAAGCCGGAAGACGGCAGCAAATACGAGGACATCACGTTGAAATGGAATTCATTCTCAGGTGAGAAGAGCCATACATTCAAGTATAAATATCGCGAATGAACAACGAGCGGCACATCTTGCAAATGTTCGCGCGGGGTGATTCCCGTGCGATGGATGTGTTGTATGCAGAATTTGCTGACTACATGGCCGGTGTTTGCAAGAGATACGTGCCCCAGCCCGACGACATGCGCGACGTGTTGCAAGAAGCCTTGATAAAAGTGTTCTCTTCTGTCGGTAGCTTCAATTATCGTGGCGAAGGCTCCTTGAAGGCGTGGCTCACCCGCGTGGTGGTCAACGAGGCATTGATGTTTCTCCGCGAGAGGAAGAAGATGCTGTTCGTAGATAGCGAGCGCGAGATTCCTGACACGCCCGAGGAAGAGCCGCCCGACATGTCGGGCCTCACCGTAGAGATGGTGGACGAAGCATTGCGGCAATTGCCAGACGGCTACCGCGCGGTGTTCAACCTCTACGCCATAGAGGGCAAGAGCCATAAGGAGATTGCCGAGTTGTTGGGCATCAAGCCCGACACCTCGGCTTCGCAATATCACAGGGCCAAGGCGATGTTGGCAAGGATACTTAGAAAGAGAAAGGAGGTAACACGATGAACGAAGACTGGACCAAAGACATACAGAGGCTGATGGCCGACCGCAGGGTCAAGGCACCCGACGGACTACTCGAAGATGTGAAGCAGCGTCTCGCCTCTTCCTCGCCTGTCGTCTCGCCCAAGTCGATTCGGCCGGCGCAAAATGTGACCATGTGGCGGTATCGTTGGCTTACCGCGGCGGCTGTCGCGGCGGCCATCGCCGTTCCCGTGACGTGGCGTCTGCTGAAAGTGGACGAGTCGCCACGCGTGGTAGCCGTGTCGCGCGCCGTCCAGCGGTCGGCAAACCGTGCCAATGCCAGCTTGCCCCTTGACGGCTTTGCCACCAAGCCAGAAATGGCAATGCTCTCCAAACATGATGAAACGACGCCTTGGCATCTACATATGTCAGACGAGGCACATGTCGCCAACAACGCCAATGTGGAAACCGTTGGTGAAGCAAGGGAGGCTGCATTGGGCCAAAGCGCACAGATGGCAGAGAATGAGGAAAAGGGACGCTCGCTTCCGGAGTCGCGCGGGGATACTAAGTCCGGGAAACATTCAAGCCGGGACACTTATCAATATCAGGCCGAGGCAGACTACGCTTATGGTGGCTCATCGCCGGTTTCCTCGCCGCTTACGCTCACCGCGTATTATGGCGGAGCGTTTAGCGGCAACGGCTTGGCGGCGAATAGAGGCATCAGTGCCGCCTGCGGTTACTACTCCGACGAGATGCCTTTTGGCACCTTCCCAATGCAGCTTGGCAAGGCAAACGTCATGATGGCCAAACGTCCCAAGCGCAAGTCGCATCATGCCCAGCCGGTAAAAGTAGGTGTCAGCCTTGGCTACAGGCTTTCCGACCGTTGGGCCGTAAACACAGGCGTCACTTATAGTTACCTTTCTTCCAACTTCACCGAAGACGTCGATGTCGTGGACCGGCAGAAGCTGCATTATGTCGGCGTACCGCTTACGGCAAGCTATAGCTTCTTGCGCACCAAGCGCGCCGAGGTGTATGTCACGGCTGGCGGTGAGGTGGAAAAGCTTGTTAAGGGGTCAACGGGATTGGACGATTCAGAGCCTCAGAAGCTTACGGAGAAACGGCCACAATGGTCGGTGAAAGCCGCCGTGGGCGGAGCCTTCCATTTCACGCCCTCGCTTAGCCTGTATGCCGAGCCGGGCGTGACCCACTATTTCGACAACCACTCGTCGGTGGACAACGTGTACAAGGACCGTCCGACGAGTTTCAGCTTGAATGTCGGATTGAGGTTCAACGTGAAGTGAGCGGAATCGTGACGTTCACCATGTTAATGTAAAGTGTGAGCGGGAAAAAACTTTCCCACTCACACTTTATACATCAGATAAAAGCAGTACCTTTGCACGCGATATGGTACTGAATTACATTTGGATAGCTTTTTTCGTCGTTTCTTTCATCTTTGCCGTAGTGCAGCTTCTGATGGGCGACACGACTATCTTCCAAAAGATAGTCGACTCCACTTTTGATACATCAAAGACGGCATTTGAGACATCGCTCGGTCTCACGGGCGTGCTTGCCCTTTGGCTTGGCATCATGAAGATAGGCGAGAAGGCTGGCGCCGTAAACTTGTTGGCGCGAATGCTCAGCCCTGTCTTCTCGCGCCTTTTCCCCGACATTCCCAAGAACCATCCGGCTATGGGATCCATCTTCATGAACGTGGCCTCCAACATGCTTGGCCTCGACAATGCCGCCACCCCGACAGGTCTGAAGGCCATGCAGCAGTTGCAAGAACTCAACCCCAAGAAAGACACGGCCACCAACCCGATGATAATGTTCCTCGTGCTCAACACCTCGGGCCTTACCATCATCCCCACCACCATCCTCGCTTTCCGCTCCAGCTACGGCGCGGCGCAACCCACCGACGTATTCATCCCTATACTCCTATCTACCACCGTGGCCACCCTCTGCGGTGTCATCATCACTTGCCTTTTCCAGCGCACCAATATCTTGAAGCCTGCCATGCTCGCCATGTTCGCGGGCTTCTGCGCGTTTGTGGGTCTTATCATCGCGGCTTTTGGCTACATGGACAAGGACACCATGGCGACGGTGACGTCCGTTGGCGGCAATGTCATCCTCTTGTCGGTGATAGTGGCGTTCATCGTTGGTGGGCTTATCAAGCGAATCAACGTTTACGACGCTTTCATCGAGGGAGCCAAGGAAGGCTTCCAGACCGCCGTTCGCATCATACCTTACCTTGTGGCAATCCTTGTGGCCGTGGGCGTGTTTCGCGCCTCGGGCGCCATGGACATGGTGATCAACGGCATATCGTGGTGCGCCGACAAGTGCGGGCTGGACACCGACTTCGTAGGAGCCCTGCCCACGGCGTTCATGAAGCCCCTGTCTGGAAGCGGCGCACGCGGCATGATGCTTGAGGCCATGAAGTCATACGGCCCCGACTCATTCGTGGGCAGACTGTCGTGCATTTTGCAGGGTTCCACCGACACCACGTTCTATATCCTCGCGGTGTATTTCGGCTCGGTGAACATCAAGTTCACGAGGCATGCCGTGGCGTGCGGACTCCTTGCCGACCTTGTTGGCACCATAGCCGCCATCGTCATAGCTTACATCTTCTTCGGATAATCAACACATCTTTTCGGATATATGGCAAATCTCAAATCACTCCTGAAAGAAACCGCCATCTACGGCTTGAGCTCTATCGCCGCGCGTTTCATCGGCTATCTCCTCGTCCCGATAGAGACGGCCAAGTTCAACGCGGCTGGTGGTCAATATGGCATCATCACCAACGTCTATGCCTATATCGCCCTCCTTATCATCATCCTGACCTATGGCATGGAGACCACCTTCTTCAGGTTCATGAACCGCCAAGGCGAGGATCCCAAGAAAGTATACGCCACGACGCTGCGCATGGTGTCAGCCACGTCGTTGGTGTTCGTGCTCCTGCTATGGGCGTTTCTCCACCCTATAGCCGGGGCTATAGGCTACCCGGACCATCCGGAGTTTATCATGATCATGGGCACGTGCGTGGCCATCGACGCTTTCACCGCCATTCCCTTCGCTTACCTGCGTTTGAAGCACAAGGCATTGAAGTTCGCCTTGCTGAAGATGGTGAGCATCGTGGTCAACCTCGTCGGCGTGAGCCTCTACCTCATCGTGCTGCCCGACATGCATGTAAACTTCCTCGGAATCTACGACGCGCACTTCAGCCTTGAGGTGGTGTGGATATTCTGGATTGAGCTTTCCGGCTCCATCCTCACGCTTTTGCTCCTCGCCAAGGAGCTGAAAGGTTTCAAGAATCCTTTCGACAAGGCCACCTGCAAGCGTATGCTGTCCTACACGTGGCCCCTTCTCGTGATGGGGCTTGCCGGACAGCTCAACCAGTGCGCCTCGCAAATAATATTCCCCTACGCCTTCGATGGCAACGCCGACGAGGCGAGGGTCCAGCTTGGCATATATGGCGCGTGCATCAAGATAGCCATGATAATGGTCATGATAACCCAGGCTTTCCGCTATGCCTACGAGCCGTTTGTGTTTGGACAGTCGAAGGAGAAAAACAGCAAGGAAACCTACGCCAAGGTCATGAAATATTACATAATATTCACCTTGTTGGCTTTCCTGTGCGTCATAGGTTACATGGATCTTATCCGCTATATTGTAGGCAAAAGCTATTGGGAAGGCTTGGAGATTGTGCCCATCGTGATGGCCGCGGAGATAATGTTCGGCGTGTTCTTCAACCTTAGCTTCTGGTATAAGCTTATCGACAAGACCATTTGGGGTGCCTATTTCTCTGGTATAGGCGCAGTGGTTCTCATAGCCGTCGATGTCGCTTTCATCCCTCGCTTCAGCTATTGGGCGTGCGCTTGGGCAGGCTTCGTGAGCTATACGGTCAGCATGGCGCTGAGCTATTGCTTCGGGCAAAAGTATTATCCCATCAATTATCCGCTCAAGGACATCGCCTTCTATGTGGTCTTGGCCCTTGTGGTGTTCTTCGTGCTCGATTTCTGCAACAACCACCTTGCCATGTGGCCTGCCATTGGCATCAACACGCTGCTCATCGCCGTATTTGCCGCAGTGATAGTGAAGCGCGACTTCTGGAACCTTGTGAAGGCGCGGTTGCATAAATGAGACATAGTGAAGGCACTATCGCATGTATTGAATCAAAAATCAAAGGAATCATATATGAATAACAAAATGAAGAAAAGGCTCTCTCTTGGCCTTTTGTCTTTGTCCATGCTCTCACCCCTGCCTTCCATGGCCGACGAGGGCATGTGGACGCTCTACGACCTGCCGTCGCAGGTCTATCAGGCAATGTGCGGCTATGGTTTCATGTTGCCGCAAGGCGCGCTTTACTCAGACGCCAACGCCATCAAGAACAATGTGGTGAATTTCTCTGGCTTCTGCTCTGGCGTGGTGGTGTCGCCCGACGGACTCGTCTTCACCAACCACCACTGTGGCTTCGAGGCCATACGCTCGCACAGCACCACCGAGCACGACTACATGCTCAACGGCTTCGTGGCGAAAAGCTACGAGGAGGAGCTGCCCAACGAGAACATGTTCGTGTCGTTCATGAAGAGCCAACAGGACATCACGCCGCGCCTGAAGGCCCTTGGCATAGACAACTTGAACAAGAAGGCGCAGAATCATCTTGTCGACTCGCTGAGCCAGGCCATGACCGACTCTGTAAAGAAACTGGACAAGACGCTCCACGTGGACATCGACGCTTTCTATGAGGGCAACAAGTGGTACGCCACCACTTACCAGGACTTCACCGACCTGAGGCTTGTCTTCACGGTGCCAAAGTCGATGGGCAAGTATGGCGGTGAGACCGACAACTGGATGTGGCCACGCCAGACCTGCGACTTCTCCGTGTTCCGTGTCTATTGCGACCCCAAGACCGGCGGTCCGGCACCTTACTCAAAGGACAACGTGCCTTACCACCCGAAGACTTGGGCCAAGGTGAGCATGGACGGCTATCGCGAAGGCTC
>DJQL01000094.1:1838-8282 GCA_002437565.1 Prevotella sp. UBA6387 | reverse complement strand
AAGGAGATGCGCGACTGCCAGAACGACCCGAGACAGCAAGTGCGTGGCGTGAAGCAGGAAGTGATGCTGCGCCACATGAGAGCCAGCGAGGCGGTGAGGATAAAATATGACTCGAAGTTCGCGCAAAGCTCCAACTACTGGAAAAACTCCATAGGAATGAACAAATGTATCGATTCCATCGGGCTTGTCAACCAGAAGCGCGCCTATGAGGAGCAAATAGCCCAATGGCAAGATACCGCAAGGTATTTAGCCCATAAGGTCGATTTCCCGCTCTTGGAGAGGCTATACGCGCGTCGCAGTCGCTTGACCAAGGCCATGACGCAATGGTCGGAGACGTTCAGCAGGAGGAGCAACATTGAGTTCAACGCTCGCGCCCTGCGTCTCATGGACGCGCAAAACGACAAAGGCTCTAAGAAAGGCGAATACTTCCAGTTTGAGGACAACGCCGACCAGTGGGACGCGGCTACCGATGCCGACATGATGGCGGCCCTGCTGAAAAACTATCGCGAGAAGGGCGACAAGGACTTCATGCCCACGGCTGTCTACAACACCATAGACAAGCGTTTCAAGGGCGACTATCGCAAGTATGTGGACTGGCTCTTCAAGAACTCACAACTTCTGAAAAACGGCAAGCTCTATTTCGCCAGCAAGCAGTATCGCCAAGACCCAGGCGTGGCTTATGCCAAGGCCATTGACGCGATTTACTATAAGATCAAGGGCGAAAGTGGCAAGGGCTGGTCGTTGTCGGACAGCATAGCCGTGCAAGAGCGCTATCTTTGCGATGCCAAGGTGCAGATGGAGATGGACAAGCCACACTATTCTGACGCCAACTTCACCATGCGCTTGAGTTACGGCCAAGTGAAGCCGCTCGCCTTGGGCGACAACAAGGCTTACTACACCACCGCGAAGAGCCTGCTCGACAAGATGGCGAAGGGCGACAAGGGCGTCATCGATTATCAGGCGGAGCCGATAATGCGCACGCTCATGTCTGCCGCCGATTTCGGCAAGTACACCGATTCCGTGAGCCACACCCTGAACCTCTGCTTCCTTACCAACAACGACATCACGGGCGGCAATAGCGGCTCGCCAATGTTCGACGGCAAGGGACAGCTCATCGGCCTTGCCTTCGACGGCAACTGGGACAGCCTCTCTTCAGACATCAACTTCGATACCAACCTCGCGCGTTGCATAGGCGTGGACATCAGGTACGTGGTATACATGATAGACAAGTGGGGACATGCCGACAGACTGCTTAAGGAGATTGGCGTGGAGAAATAAAAGTTAAACAAACGTTAAATAAGATGGGGCGACTGTAACAAAACAGCCGCCCCATCGTCGTCTTAATAGAAACACCAAAATGATGGACTACAAATACATTGATCAACTTTTGAACCGCTATTGGGAAGGCGAGACCTCTCTTGAGGAGGAAGACATCCTCCGCGCGTTCTTCAGCCAGGACAATATCCCGACGGAGCTGATGCGTTATAAGCCATTGTTCAGCTATGAGGCGACAGAGGCTAAGCGTGATGTATTGGGCGATGATTTCGACAAGAAGCTCCTTGCCGCCATAGCTGAGCGCAAGCCAGTGAAGGCGCATGTCATCTCCATGGGCCAGCGTTTCAAGCCTCTTCTCAAGGCTGCAGCCATGGTTGCCATACTTCTCACGTTGGGCAACGCGATGCAGGTGCCTTTCTCGAAGAACGCAAGCGACCCCATTAGCAATTATGACGGATACTACAAGCCAGAGCTCGACAACGGCACTAATGTCGCCATAGGAGACAGTTCCATGATCGACACACTGCAACAGAGCCTCGCCTCGCCAGATGCGCCGGCTTCGATGCCAGTGCTAAAATAATAAGATATTTCTATGCTTTCTCTATAAATCATTAAAGTAAAACAACAACAAAGGAAACTGTGAAGTTTCAATTCTCTCAAATTTTTCATAACATACTAACGTAGAAAGGATCGCAGCCCAGTCATGGGCGTGGCGGTCCTTTCTTATTTTTTCTTAAATGTAAAATATTATTGCCGGAATCCAGCACTTGTGAACAGGTGAATTTAGGGTGGGAAAACTGCTTGCGTCTGCTTTCTGCCGACATCTTCAGCGGCTTTTGGCCATGGCTTTTGCCGTTTGGCAGTGGGTGCAGCCGTCGTCTTGGCAATATGATAACGCGATATAAGCGTGAGGGCAACGCGATATAAGCTAAACGATGACGCGATATAAGCGCAAAGGCAACACGATTCAAGCGTAAAGCCGGAGCCGCTTAATCGCATCGGTAACGCTTAAAAATCATTGAAATCGTAACTTGTTGATATTAAGCTGTTTGATAAAACAGCTGAAAATGCGTCGTTTCGCCCAAAAGGAAATCGCATGATTGAAAAATCGATTCTCAGAAGGCCTTTTGTAAAATATTATGAGGCTATGTTGATTCCGGTGGTTGTCTTGCTCCCGTCCGCAACCCGAATGGCCCTATATCAGGAGCCCATGGACGTGGGCATAGACCAAACAGTACAATAAACATGAACCAAAATGCCCACGGGCGTGCATGTTTTCGTCGCGCTCGTGGGCATTGGTATGAATGTGTTGGCGTGTAAGCCTTATTTCTTGCCTTTTTTCTTCTGTTGAGGCTGTGGCTTGGTAGTTGGCTGCGCCACGGGCGTTGGCCTTAAAATGCTATCGTATTTGGCCTTGTCGGCGAGCAGGTCGAAGGCGGCCTTGACTTGCTTGTCGGTGCGCAGCGTGTTTTCCACGGCGCCGCGCTGGAAATAGTAGGCTGTCACGATGTCGTTGGTGAGCACCTGCATGATGCTTTCCTTTGCCTTGTCGAGGTCTTTCCCGAGGTTGTGGTGCAACTTCTTGCGCAGGGCGTCAAACTCAGCCTTCGCATCGTCGTAGTACCCCTCAAACTTCGCCAGCTTCTCCAGTTCGTTGAGTTGCTTGCCGCTGATGTCGTCGTATTTGAACGAGCTTGCCATCACGGTCTTCTTGAAGTCGTTGAAGTCGTCATCAGTAAGGCTGAATTCCGACGGCTTCGCTATGGTGGGATGGGAGGCGATGTATTTTTGTTCCCATGTGTCTACCAGCTCGCTTGAGTCGCGCACGGCCGCGAGATAATATGTTATGTTTGGCATGGAGTCATTCTCCACCTTTATGTCTGGCATTATTCCTCCCCCGTCCTTCACCGTGCGTCCGTGCAGCGTCTTGAAGGCGTGGGTCAGCGAGTCGGCCACCACCTCGGCACCGCCCTTGCCGTTGTGCCGGTAGTTTATCTTCTGTATGCATCGTCCTGAGGGGATGTAATACTTGTTGGTGGTGAGCTTCATTTGTGCGTTGTATGGCAGGTTCATCACCGTTTGCACGAGTCCCTTGCCGAAAGTCTTGGTCCCCATCACCACGGCGCGGTCGAAGTCTTGCAGTGAGCCGCTGGTGATTTCCGCCGCCGAAGCCGTATTGCCGTTCACGAGCACCACCACGGGCATCACCGTGTCCACGGGTTCCACCTGGGTGTAATAGTCGTGGTTCACCTTTTTCATCTTCCCTCGGTTGCTCACCACGAGCCGGCCTTTGGGCACGAGGCAGTTGACGATGTTCACCGCCTCCATCTCTGATCCTCCGCCGTTGCCCCTGAGGTCGAGCACGAGCCCCTTCATGCCTTTTTCCTTCATGTCTATGATGGCGTTGCGCACGTCGCGTCCGCACCCTTCTGTGTAGGAGTTTAGGTTAAGGTAGCCGAAACCGTTTGGCTGCACGCCGTAATAGGTCACGGCAGGCAGTTGTATGGCGCGTCGCGTCACCTTGAACTTCATGTCCTTGCCAGTGGACGGGCGGTGAATCTTCAGCTCGAATGTGGTGCCGGCGTCTCCGCGCAGGTGATTGCTCACATACTCGTTGTCTTTCTTGGTCATGTCCTCCCCGTCGATGGATATGATGATGTCGCCCTTCCTCAACCCTGCCTTTGCGGCTGGCATGTTCTCGTAGGGCTCGTCTATGCACACGCGGCAGAGCTTGAAGTTGTATCTTATGAGCGAGCCAATGCCAGCGTATTTACCGGTGAGCATCATCTTCACGTCCTGGCTCTTGTTGGCCGGATAATACTCCGTGTAGGGGTCGAGGCTTCGCAGCAAGGCGTTTATGCCAGTGCCTATGGTGATGTCGGCGTCAAGCGTGTCGACATACATCATGTCAAGGTTCTTGTAGATGGCATTGAAAAGGTCGAGGTTCTTGGCCACCTTGAAATAGTGCTCGTCATTGTTTTGCGCGTAGCCAAACAAGCCCGTGAAGAGGCAGAGCAACAACAGATATGTTTTTTTCATTTATAAATGTATGAATCGAATAAACCGCGTTTTAATGACATGGTGAATAATATGTGCAAAGATACTAATAATAGAGCCTAATCATCACTCTGAAAGGGCAAAAATAATGTTATTGAAGAAAAATGATAAAAAAGTTGCGAAAAAGTTTGGTGGGTTCGAAGAATGTGCGTACCTTTGCAACCGCAAATCAGAAATGACAAGCACACTGCTTCAGTAGCTCAGTTGGTTAGAGCACCTGACTGTTAATCAGGGGGTCGTTGGTTCAAGCCCATCCTGGAGCGCACGAGAGAGTAACGTTTCGTTACTCTCTTTTTTTATTTGTCCATGTCTTGTTTTTTTAATGTTTGTGATATACGAAAGTTTGTGAAGAAAAATCGTAACTTTGCAAATACAACAATAGCTGACAAGACCGAATGACATCGTTAAAAAATAGATGTATTGGCTTAAGGCACCATTCAATTTTGGTTATAAGTAAGAATATAAGGGAACAAAGATGAAAATAGGCGATTTAGACTTTGGTAGCAGGCCATTGTTTCTTGCACCCATGGAAGACGTTACCGACATAGGTTTCCGCAAGCTGTGCAAGCGGTTTGGGGCGGCCATGGTGTATACTGAGTTTGTGGCGGCAGATGCCATAATACGTTCTATACCAAGCACTTTGTCGAAGATGAAAGTAAACGACGATGAGCGGCCAGTGGGTATACAAATCTATGGCAAGAATGTAGACTCCATGGTTGAGGCCGCAAAGATTGTAGAGACTTTCCATCCAGACATTATCGACCTCAACTTTGGTTGCCCAGTGAAGAAGGTGGCAGGCAAGGGGGCTGGCGCGGGCCTGTTGAGAGACATTCCGCTCATGTTGGAGATAACGCGCGCGGTAGTAAAGGCTGTGAATATACCAGTCACCGCCAAGACACGTCTTGGTTGGGACAAGGACAATCTCGTCATTTCAACGTTGGCAGAGCAGTTGCAGGACTGTGGCATTCAGGCTTTGACAATACATGGGCGCACGAGGTCGCAAATGTACACCGGTGCTGCCGATTGGACGCTTATAGGCGAGGTTAAACACAATCCACGCATCCATATACCTATCATAGGCAATGGCGACATAACGTCTCCGCTGATGGCAAAGGAGGCATTTGACAAGTATGGTGTAGACGCGGTGATGATTGGTCGTGCCACTTTCGGCAGACCTTGGTTTTTCAAGGAGTGTAGAGACTATATTGATGGCAGTAATGATAATGGCGTGTGTGGTAAGGGTGCAGATACGGTACCTGCTGCACCCTTGACAATAGACGACAAGATAGACGTGCTGGAGGAGCAGTTGCGCATCAATGTTGAGCGCATTGACGAGTATCGTGGCATATTGCATACTCGCAGACATTTGGCGGCTTCCCCAATTTTCAAGAACATTCCCAACTTCCGGCAGACCAGAATAGCCATGTTGAGGGCAAATACCGTGCAAGAAGTTGTAAATATACTTGAGGAATGTAGATTGAAACTCAAAGGGTTATGAGCTATCTGCGACAAAAGCATGAATTGTTTTAATATACGTTAACAATTGTTTGACTTATGGAAACGAGAAAGGAAATTGCCGCCTCTAAAAAGGCAAGTGGAAAGTATAATTGTGCCCAGTCAGTTGTCACGTCTTATCCTGAAATCACGGGCTTGGATGAGGCCATGGCAATGAACTTGACAGACGGTTTCGCGGCTGGCATGACCAACATGGAAGGCACTTGCGGGGCTCTCGTTGGCGCTGCTCTTGTGTTAGGGCTTGCGAATAAGGACAAGCGCAAGACGATGCAACAAGTGCGCGAGGTGATGAAAAAGTTTCAGGAGCGCAATCACGCCACTCAATGCAAGCTGCTTAAAGGTGTTGACACCCACAAGGTGCTGCGCGAGTGTCCGTTTTGTGTAGCTGACGCTTGCGAATTTTTAGAAGATCAACTTGCTAAACGATAAGAGCTTCTGTCAATATAGTTTTCAGACTCCTAAGAGCGGTGAATTCGAGAGAGCCCTAACACTTAAAAAACCTCGCTGTTTGGTGTTTTATCCAAATCAGCGAGGCTTTTTTATTTATGTCATGCCCTGACTTTAAGCTCTTCTTGTGGCAGACGCTTGCGTCAAGGC
>DJQL01000094.1:0-1832 GCA_002437565.1 Prevotella sp. UBA6387 | reverse complement strand
TAATAGTTCTGCGCGTCAATCTCGAAGAAGCTCTGTGGATGGTTGCATACGGGGCATACCTTTGGAGCGTACTTGCCCACGACGATGTGTCCGCAGTTGCGGCACTTCCAGATGCGCTCATCATCGCGAGAGAACACGACACCGCCCTCAATGTTGCCAACGAGCTTCTTGTAACGCTCCTCGTGGTGCTTCTCTATTTCACCAACCATGCGGAACTTGGCGGCAATCTCCTTAAAGCCCTCTTCCTCGGCCTCTTTTGCCATGCGAGCGTACATGTCTGTCCACTCGAAGTTCTCGCCAGCTGCAGCTGCCTCAAGGTTGCTCTTGGTGTCCTTGATGTCACCACCCTCAAGATACTTGAACCAGAGCTTTGCGTGCTCTTTCTCGTTGGCGGCTGTCTCCTCGAAGATGGCGGCTATTTGCTCATAGCCTTCCTTGCGGGCTTTGCTTGCGAAATAAGTGTATTTGTTGCGGGCCTGGCTCTCACCTGCGAAAGCGTCCTGAAGATTTTTCTCAGTCTTTGTTCCTTTAAGATCCTTCATAATGTTCTTGTATTAAAATGTTTTTGTATTAATTCTTTTTACGTTTGCAAAGTTAGGAAAAATATGAATAGCCTCCAAATATTTAGTTGATAATTTTGTAATTATTACAAAAGTATTGTTTCGCCATGGCTTGTCAGAAATTTCGCGATGGTTATCGCGGCTTTAGCTATACATGTTGCCAAAGTTCTGAAAAACAAGAGGGGAGCCACGGATAATTGTCCGTGGCTCCCCCTCTTTATGAAGAATATGAAAAAATTAATCTATGTCGTTGTTGTGGTCGAGCTGGTCGGAGAAGTCGCTGTGCTGCTCCTGTCCGTTGTCGTGGTTCTCGTAGCGACGTGGGCGACGCTCGCCGCGCTGCTCACCGTTGTCGCGATGTGGACGACGCTCGCCGTTGTCGCGGCGTGGACGGCGTGGACGCTCTTGATAGCCTTCTGGCTTGTCGAGGAGCACGCGGTGAGAGAGCTTGTACTTGCCAGTCTTCGGGTCAATCTCAAGCAGTTTCACCTGGATATGGTCGCCTTCCTTGATGCCAGCCTCCTCAACGGTCTCCAAGCGCTTCCAGAGAATCTCGGAGATGTGGAGCAAGCCCTCCTTGCCAGGAAGAATCTCGACGAAGCAGCCGTAAGGCATGATGCTCTTCACGACGCCATCGTAAACCTCGCCTACCTCTGGCAGGGCCACGATGCCCTTGATCTTGGCGAGAGCGGCATCGATGCTCTCCTTGTTAGGAGCCGATACCTGCACGTGACCGACACCGTCGGCCTCGTCGATGGTGATAGTGGCGCCAGTGTCCTGCTGCATCTGCTGGATAATCTTTCCGCCGGGGCCGATGACGGCTCCGATGAACTCCTTAGGAATGTCGAATGCCTCGATGCGTGGCACTTGTGGCTTGAGCTCCTTGCGAGGCTCTGAGATGGTCTTCATCATCTCGCCCATGATGTGCTCACGTCCGGCCTTGGCCTGCATGAGGGCTTTCTCGATGATGTCGAATGACAGGCCATCGCATTTGATGTCCATCTGTGTGGCAGTGAGGCCGTCTTTCGTTCCTGTGGTCTTGAAGTCCATGTCGCCGAGGTGGTCCTCGTCGCCAAGGATATCAGAGAGGATGGCGTACTTGTCCTCGCCTGGGTTTTTGATGAGGCCCATTGCGATGCCTGCCACCGGCTTCTTGATTGGCACGCCAGCGTCCATGAGGGCGAGAGTGCCGCCGCATACGCTTGCCATTGATGAAGAGCCGTTAGACTCAAGAATGTCTGACACCACACGCACGGTGTAAGGATAGTTTGC
>DJQL01000029.1:9807-10811 GCA_002437565.1 Prevotella sp. UBA6387 | reverse complement strand
TAGCCCTCATACTCGGCATCGGTCTCGCAGTCCCACCATACGGGGTAGCTCCAGATGTCGGTGTCCTCGGCATGCTTGTTGGCAGCCAAGGCCTGTGCCTCGTTGTAAGACAGTTCGAGCGTAGCGGGCAGGCGCCAGCGGCGAGGCCAATATTTCGGGTCATCCTTTGACGTGCCTTTCAGCTTGTCGGTGCCAGTGAAGAGCACTGAGCGATCCATGCCTGGGTACACCACGCCGAAGTCCTTGATGTTGCCCGCGCTGTAGTTGAAGCGGCGCATATCGTTCCAGTTCTCCAGGCTGCAACCCATGGCCACGTATTTTTGCAGCATGATGTCGCTCATCTTCAGGTCTCCTGCGTTTTGGCAGACGGCGGCGCTTGCGAGGTAAGCCGCTATCTTGGCATCGTCCATAGGCAGCATGTCAGGATTGCTGAAGCCCTGTCCCTTCCAGGCTGTGAGCTTCTTCTGCATATAGTCGAGATGTGCCTTGATGCCGGCCTTGTAAGCGGCGAGCGCGCCTGCCTTGTCGCCCTTGCGATAGAGCACCTCGGCCTTGATGAAGCAAGCCTCGTGGTAGGTCATGATCTCGAAGTCGCTGACCGGGCGTGTCTGGAACGAGCCTGTGGAACCCACGGCTCCGGCGTTGAGAGCGTCATCAGTGGAGAAGTACCAATTCACGTCGTTCTCTTCTTTCGACTGGTTGCCCGTGAGCTTGGAGTTGCTGCGCAGCGAGACGTAAGCCGTGTCGCCGGCGTAGGCGTAGTTGGTGCTGTTGACGAAGACGGAACCTGCTTGATATGTTACCTTGACGGTGTCTTTATTGACAACGGTCTTGTGAATCTTGCCAATCTCGGCGGCGAAAGCCTCGCGTTGTGCCTGATCCTTGATGTTATACTTAATGACATTGTCTTTGGATTTCCATGTGGGAGCCACTATGCTGTTCCATCCCATGGCTTTCAGGCGCTCGCAGTCGCCATGGCAGTCGACACCCTTGGAGCGTGCCCA
>DJQL01000029.1:1585-9663 GCA_002437565.1 Prevotella sp. UBA6387 | reverse complement strand
GCCACGCAGTTCCAGTTGCCATTGGTCATGATGGGGTCGCCCATGAGATAGTCGGTCACGTCCTGTCCGCTGTTGTAGCATGGCATCACGGAGTTGTCGTCGATGCTCTGTGGGCCTTTTGACAGGCAGTCGAGGATGGCGTCCGGGTCAAACTCCGCCTTCTTGGAGAGCTTGAGCAGGTAGCGTGCCTTCAGTCCGTAGGCCAGCTTCAGCCACTTCTGTGCGTCGCCGCCGTTCATCAGGTCGCCTTTCGACAGCGGCGTGGCCGTGGAGGGCTGTGTCTTGCCGAGCAGCTCTATGGCCTCGTCGAGCTTGGCTATGCAGCCGTTGAAGATGGTCTTGCCATCGTCGTAGGCTGGCACGGGCGAGTTGCCGAGAGCCTCGGTGTAGGGCATCTCGCCATAGAGGTCGAGCATCTCCATGAAGCCGAGGGCATGGTAGATGTCGGCCACGGCCATGTAGTGGTAGGCGTTCTCAGCCTTGGCCTTGTCGTAGAGGTCGTTGAGGTTGGCAGCCGTCTCCACGAACCACGTTTGGTAGGAGCTGGTCGTCGTTCCGGCGGCGAAGTTCCATGTCACGGCGGCAGGGCCATGAGTGCCAGAGGTGGAGTAGAGTACGCCGGCGATCATCGACGTGCGGTAGTTGGTGATACCAGCCGAGTACATGAACATGCGCTGAATCCAAGGCACGCGGTTGGCCACCTCGGCTGTGGTGTTGTTTGGCTTGTCGGGGTCCACGTTCACGTCGAGGAAGTCGCTGCACGATGAAAGTCCAAGCGTGAGCAGGCATCCGGCTGCCATCATATATTTTAAACTCTTCATATATAATTCTGATTTTGATGTTTAGACAAAAGCTTATTCACACGGGAGCCGTGGCTTTAGAACGTGACGTTCACGCCAAATGTGTAGGTGCGGACGGAAGGCACGCTGCAATAGTCGATGCCCGTGGCGCCCGAGCCGCCTGTTCCGCCAGCCGTGCACACCTCAGGATCCATGCCCTTGTAGTTGGTCCACGTGAACAGGTTTTGCGCGGTGATGTTGGCCGAGAGGCGCTTGATGATGGTGTGGCTGCGCAGGAGGCTCGTGAAGTCGTAGCTCAGCGAGATGGAGCGCAGTTTCAGCCAGTTGACACTCTGTATGAAGTTGTATGAGTTGTCGGCATAGTTTGACCAGTACTTCTGAATCATCGCCTCGCCCGAATAGGTTGTCTTGCCGAATGTGTAGGTCTTGCCAGCCTCGTAGGTTTGCGTGTAAGGCTCGCCCGTCGTGGCGTTGATTCCGTCCACGGTGACACTCTGGCGGTTATTCAGCGTCGTGAGCTTGCTCAGGCCGTTGCTGACCATGAACTGCTCTGTGCCATTGAACACGTCGCCGCCAATGCGGAAGTCGAGCAGGAACGAGAGCGACAGGTTCTTGTAGGTGAAGGTGTTGTTCCATCCGCCTATGAGCTTGGGCTCACGGTTGCCCACCACGTCGTTAGTGCCGCTGTGTACCTTGTATAGGCCGGTGGCTGGGTCGATGAGGTATTTGCCGCCCTTGATTTCCTCGCCGTTCTCGTCGTGCTGGGTCTCGAAGCGTGTGCCCACGAGAGCCATGAAGTAGCCGCCGTTAGGCACGGAAGCCGACTTGACAGAGCCGAATTGCGCGTCGGTGGGGTAGAACATGCCCACGCCATCGAGGAACTCGCCAAGGCGGCCCTTGTTGTAAGAGAAGTTGAGTGTAGACTCCCACTTGAAGTCCTTGCCGTCGAACGGCTTGCCTGTGATGCTCACCTCCATGCCCTTGTTGATTACCGAGCCAGAGTTGATTGACATGAAGATATATCCGCCGGCGTTTGACAGGCGAGGCTGGGCTATCTGGTTCTTCGTGGAGCTGTGGTAATATGTCCAGTCCACGCCCAAGCGTCCTTTCAGGAAGCGCAGTTCTGCTCCGATTTCCCATGCGGTCTGGATCTCAGGCTTCAGGATGCTGTTGCCCTTGGTGTAGACGTTGCCCACGCCGGTGAGACCACCGTAGTTGATAGGCTTCTCCAGATAAGTCAGCGTGGCATACGGGTCAGCATCCTTACCGACCTGTGCCCAGCTGGCGCGCACCTTTCCGAATGAGAGTATGTCGTTCTTTGGCAGTAGCTCTGTGAATACCAACGCGCCGCTCACCGAAGAATAGAAATAGGAGCGGTTGTCGAGAGGAAGTGTTGAAGACCAGTCGTTGCGGCCCGTGAAAGTGAGGTAAGCCAGGCTCTTGTAGGAAGCGCGTGCCTCGCCATAGACACCCACCAGTCGCTTTTGCGTGGTAGCGTCGTTGAAAAACTTGTTGCCGTCGGCGATGTTGGTGAAGCTGACGGTTCCCGGTGTCACAAAGTTGTAGCCCCAGTGTGTCTGGTTGAGGCGCTCCGTGCTCTCCGCCGTGGTTCCGAGCATAAGGCCGAGGTCGAAGTCGCCGAAGGTCTTGTGCAGGTTGGTCATCACGTTGGTAGACCAATACTCATAGCGGTAGTCGCTCTTGGAGAGGCGGCCGTTCTGGTACAGTTCCTTGACCACGGAGCCTGGCGCGATATATGTATAGGCGTCGGTGGTGTAGTTGTCGTAGCCGAAGCGCGCGGTCACGTCCCACCAGTCGGCAATCTTGAAGTTTGCCGACAAGGCTCCCGTGAAACGGTGCGTCTTGTCGTACATCTTGTCCTTGTTTATTATCCAGTAAGGGTTCTCCTTGTCGCTGGCCAGCTCCCATACGCCGTCAAACAGGCGATACTTGGTGCCGTCCTCGTTGAGATAGTGCGACATGTCTTCTTGCAGCGGCCAACTGTACAATGCCGTCATGGTGCCGGTGCCGCCGCTGCCCCACAGTCCGCCAGAGGTGAGGGTCTTGTCTGTCTTCGAGAGCGAGTAGGTCATGTTGGCGCTGATGGTCAGCTTGCCGAACTTCTGCTCGCCGTTGAAGCGCACGGTGGTCTTGTTGTAGCCAGTCTTGCGCACGATACCCTGCTGGTCGTAGTTGGATAGCGAGAGGAAGAAGCTCTGGTTCTTTGATCCGCCGGAGATGCTCACGTTGTTGTCGAGCACCGTGCCTGTGCGGAAGAAGTTGCCGATGTTGTCGTAGAGTGTCTCCGAGCCGTCGTAAGCCTTTCCCCAAGAGTTGTAGGTCTGGTCGCTGAACACGCCGTTGTCGGCATAGTATCCTCGTCCGAATTGCTTTTGCGTCTCAGGCAGCTTCGTAGCTGACGACGCGCTTATCTTGCCAGAGTAGTCGATTTTCACCGTTCCCTCGGCACCTTTCTTTGTAGTGATGATGATGGCTCCGTCGGCGGCACGCGAGCCGTAGAGGGCTGCTGCGGCCGCTCCTTTCAGCACGGAGATGTCGGCTATGTCCTCGGGGTTGATGTCCATCACGCGGTTGGAGAACGTCGTGGCATTGCGTGTCATGCCGTCGGTGCCGGAGTTGCCCACTACGCTCGTTGAGTTGTCGTAGATGATACCGTCTACCACGAAGAGCGGCTGGTTGCTGCGTCCCTCGGCTGTGGAGTTGGCACCGCGCATCACGATTGTGGCTCCGGCTCCAGCCGCGCCGCTGCTTTGGGTGATGTTCAGTCCGGGCACCTTGCCTTGCAGGGAGTTGACGATGTTGGTGTTCTTGTTCTTCATCAGCTCGTCGGCCTTCATGTCGGTCACGGCGTAGCCCAGGGCCTTTTTCTCCTTGCGTATGCCCATGGCCGTCACGACCACGTCGCTCAGCGACTTGGTGTCTTCTGCAAGGGTTATGCTGACGTTTCTTTGCGCTCCCACCTTTACGACCCGCTTCTCGTAGCCTATGCACGATACCTCGAGCGTGGAGCCATTTGGCACGTCTATGGTGAAACGGCCTTCGGTGTCGGTCACGACACCTTTCGAGGTTCCCTTGATTACGATGCTCGCACCAATGATAGGCTCTCCAGCCTGGTCGGTTACGGTTCCCCTAATGGTGTTCTTCTGTTGCTCTGCCAGCGGCCTTGGGGCAGTGCCCGTCGCGGTTGTCGCATTAGCAGAAAGAACATTGCCTCCGAGAAACATGGTGGTTAACGCCGTGGCTGTCAATAATGACTTCGCGTTCAGCGTTCTTTTGCAATTGCTTTCACTCATAATGACATAACTTAAAGTGTGTTAGTGACTGTTGGATTGTTTTGAGAAACGTAGATTAATCCCTTGTCAATTGCAAAGATAAGTAAAAAAAAGACACCTGCAAAGTCTTTGCAGGTGTTTTTATCTTTCTGTTATGTTAAAAATGCGATTTGTTGCAATTTGCGTGCGTATTGTAATGATAAGTTGTCTTTATGTTGCCATAATTGCATTTGCTTTCCTATTTTGCCTTTTTCATTCTCGTGTTAAGCTGAAAAACGCTTGGCAAGAAGATGAGTAGGGAGAATATTATGGAAAGGCCGACCATTCGCTCGTTGCCATTGAAGAGGTCGACGAGATTGCCGTCGGCGCATTGTGGCATGAGGTTGACAATGACATAAGAAATGGTGTTGTTGACCCAATGAAACACTATGCCTGGTATGATGGACTGGGTGCGATAATACATCCATCCCAGCAGCAGGCCGATGAGGAAAGCGTGAATGCCTTGGGGCAAGTTGAAATGCACGATGCCGAAGAGCAATGCTGATATGGCTATGGCAATCCAATGCCTGCCCGTTGGCATCATGCCGAGCAGCTTGCGCAATATAGCCCCGCGGAAGACAACCTCCTCGGCAAGAGGCGCGAGAATGCCTATCACGACATAGCCAAGCGGTTTCTTCATCACGCCTTCCATCATTTTCATCACTTGTTCTGGCATTTCGAAGTGTGTCCATTCCACAAGTTGCTCTGAAGGGATGATGCTGCCAACGGCAAGCAGAACAGCCCATGCTATAACCGCCCATGGCCGTGTCAGCATCCACGTGTTTGATACGCGTGTCCATTTGCATTTGAGAAAGATCAAGAGCGTAGCAACACTGCTGAGCGTGGTAATGGCGATGGTGCTCGTGATAGGCGAAAGTTTGAAAAAGTTGAAAATGATGCCAATGCCCAACTGCAAGAGCAGGAATACTATGACATACCAAATAATGTCGAGGCTGCCACGCAGGGCACTGTTGTTTTCTGTCATGGGTAAGAATCTTTTTTATCGGTTTTGTTTTGTTACCTTGTTGAGTATCTTTATGATGTTGTCTTGGTCTTCTCGCAGTTGCTCGGCGAGGCTTTCAGGGCTGTCAAACTTGCGGTTGTCCCTCACTCGGCTTGCAAATTGTACCTTGAGTTGCTTGCCATAGAGGTTACCGTGGAAACCAACGATGTTGACCTCCAAGGATAATGTTGACCCACCGAAGGTCGGGCGAAAGCCGATGTCCATCATGGCGGGCAATGGGCGCGCAAGCCCCTCCACAGTAGCCCATACAGCGTAGACGCCATCCTTGGGTATGAGCTGGCCGCTGTCGCCAAGGTCGAGGTTGGCCGTGGGAAAACCAAGTTTCCTGCCTTTCTGAAAACCTTTGACAACCTTGCCGGAAAGTTCAAATGGCCTGTTGAGGCACCTGGTTGCCATCTCCACTTCTCCTCCTTTGAGAAATGAGCGGATGAGAGAGGAGCTCACCTTCATGTTGTCGAGAGTGTATGACTTTGCTTGCACTACCTGTATACCAAGCTCGCGGCCGTAAGCCACGTAATCGTCGAAGCCCTCTGTGCGGTCATGGCCGAAACGGTTGTCGTAGCCAATGACAAGCGTCTTGACATTGAGATGCTCGGCAAGCACCTGCCTCATGAACTCCCTTGCCGTGAGCGCGGCCATTTCCTTGCTGAAGCGCAGCACAGCTATGTTGTCAACTCCCGTGAGCGAGATGAGTTGCAGCTTGCGCTCAAGGGTGGTCAGCAGCTGAGGCTGGTAGTCTTGGTTGAGCACCTGCCGTGGATGGCGGTCGAAGGTGATGACGAGCGAGGCGAGCCCGGTCTGCTTGGCCTCTTCCATGACATTGGCAATGAGAAACTGGTGGCCGCGATGCACGCCGTCGAAGAACCCTATCGTGGCGACGCAGGGGCGAGTGTCGCCGTTTAATGTATAGTAACTATCGTCCAACATTATCTTTTAAACCTTTTTAAAAAGCCATTATCTCCTACATCTTTTAATGGCTCGATATAGTTCGCCTCCTCCGAGCACCAGCACTCCGGTAGCCACGGTAACGGCCAACCATTCCATGGGGCTCAGCGGGAGCGTGCGAAACATCCTGCCGCCGAAAGTGACGATAAGCCATTGCCCCACGAATGTCAGCGCGAGCACGAGCACGAGACCGCGGTCGCGCCAGAAGTGGCGGAAAGCGCTGTGGTAACTTCCAAGGCACTTGGCGTTGAAGAGGTTCCAAAATTGCAGCATCACGAATGTGGTGAAGAAAAGCGTCAGCTCATGCACGTCGATAATGCTTCCCGCACCATGGCGCTCACACCAGATGAGAAAGACAAACATTATGGCGAAGAATATGAATCCCACTGACAGTATGCCCCACGCCATTGGCTTTGTGATGATAAACTGCGATGCCTTGCGTGGCTTGTCGCGCATCACCTCGTGGGAAGGAGGCAGCGAGGCGAGGGCAAGGGCGGCAAAGGTGTCCATGATGATGTTGACCCAAAGAATCTGCGTCACGGTGAGTGGCATTTCCGTGCCTATCACCGAGCCTCCGAGCACGAGCAGCAGTGCCGACACGTTGACCACGAGCTGGAAAAACAGGAATCTCTGGATGTTCTTGTATAGCGAGCGTCCCCACATCACGGCAGCGGCTATGGAACCGAACGAGTCGTCGAGGAGGGTGATGTCGGAGGCTTGTTTAGCCACGGAAGTTCCCGAACCAAGCGAGAGTCCCACATGTGCGTAGTTGAGCGCAGGTGCGTCGTTGGTTCCGTCGCCAGTCACTGCCACCACCTCGCCGTGTTTCTGCAGCATCTCCACGAGGCGTTGCTTGTCGTCTGGACGAGCCCTACTCATCACGCGTATGTTTTCGCAGCGCTTGTAGGCTTCCTCATCGGAGAGCGCCGCCCATTCGGGACCGGTGATGGCCTCTCCTTCGTCTATTCCTATTTGGCGTGCTATCTCCAATGCTGTGGCTGTGGTGTCGCCAGTTACAATCTTCACGCGTATGCCGGCCGTGCGGCACTCGTCGACAGCCCTTGGCACGTCGTCGCGCACTGGGTCACAAATAGCGCAGATGCCTTGAAGTGACAACCCGGGCGCTTGGCCGTCCAAAAGTGAGTTGATGAGGTCGCCCTCGCCGTAAGCGAAAGCCAAGGTGCGCATGGCTTGTCGCTGATAGACGAGCAGTTTGTTTTCGCAAGTCTCGCGCTCGGCAGCGTCGCAGTCGCACATGTTCATCAATATCTCTGGCGCACCTTTCACGAATGTCATGGTCTTTCCATTAACCTTAGCTACGGTCGCCATGAACTTCTTCTCGGTTGAGAATGGTATCTGGCTGACAACAGTGCACGATGCACGCAATGCGTTGTAGTCGTGACCTTTGTCCTTGAGCCAAAGCAGCAACGCTCCCTCCGTGGGGTTGCCCACCACCTTGTCGCCATCGAGTTCTGCGGTCGAGTTGATAGCCATGGCGGTGTCGAGTAGTTGAGTGACCTTGTCGTTGCTGTCTGCTGGATGAGCCGCGGACACCTCGCTCACGCGCATCTTGTTTTGCGTAAGCGTGCCAGTCTTGTCGGTGCATATGATGGTCACGGCTCCCATTGTCTCCGACGCTTGCAACTTGCGTACGAGGTTGTTGCTTTTGAGCATGCGGCGCATGTTGAGTGCCAGTGCGAGGTTAACCGCCATGGGCAAGCCTTCTGGCACTGCCATGACAATGAGCGTGACCGCCATCATGAAATAGTTGAGCACGGTCTGCGCCATGCCAATATAGTTGGTGGTGTGCCATAGGTCGTTGGTGAGGACGTCGTGAACAAGAAAAATTACGAAAGCCGAAACTGATACTACCGAGCCTATCTTGGATATGAGCTTGGCGAGTTTTGTTAGCTGTATGTTGAGCGGCGTCTTGGTGTTTGTCGCCTCCGTGGATTTTTGGGCCACTTTCTCTATCTC
>DJQL01000029.1:0-1434 GCA_002437565.1 Prevotella sp. UBA6387 | reverse complement strand
AGGTTTGTGGCTGAGATTAGACGCGCGTCTGCCGGCACCTCGTCGCCAGGCTCCACAATTATGATGTCGCCCACTACGACCTCGCGGCGTGGAATCTCCCTCACCTTACCCTCGCGACGCACTTTCACGGGTTGGTCATCGTTCATGGCGGTGAGCACATTGAACTTCTTGGCCGCGTCGAGCTCGAAATAGAAGCCTACTGTCGTAGCGAGGAAGATGGCGAGAAAGATGCCTATTGTCTCCATGAAGTCGTTGTTGACAAACGCCAGTCCAAGAGACACGGCAGCGGCAACAAGGAGAATCTGGATTATAGGGTCACGGTATTTATCAATATAGAGTTTCCAAATTGGAGTTTTCTTTGGAGGCGTAAGCACGTTATCTCCATGTTTCTCACGTGAGGCAATGACCTCCGCGTTGCTTAGGCCATCTAACTTGATTTCTTCTTTCATGTCTTTGTATAAAAAGGGTGTTTATGTAGGCGTTAACGTCATAGCGCTTATTATACAATACAAAGTTACATAAAAATGATGCCAACAAGTGTGCTAAGTTCCATAATTTCCGTTTCTTTGCGATAATAATACGAAAATTATGGCAATGGCATGGTGTGCCGTCATGCCATCAGGTGGTAGGTGCCACCAGCGTAGGCTTTCACCACGCCTTTCATTTCCAACTGGAATAGCAAGGCGGTGATGGCTCCGGCATTGATGCCTGTCCTCACCGATATTACGTCTTGTCGCAGGTCGTTGGTGCGCTGGAGCAAGCAAACGACTTTTTTTTCGTCCTCGGTCAAATCGGGAAACAGCAGCCTCTCTATTCCGTTGCTTCTCGCTTTCTCCAGCGTAGCCTCGTTTTCCCAGCCCATGTCCTTGACGAAATCCTCGGCCGACGTGATAAGGCCAGCTCCACAACCGCGTATCAGGTTGTTGCAGCCCTCGCTGTAAGGCGCTCCCACTGGACCTGGAAAGGCAAACACGTCGCGGTTGTATTCCTTGGCAATTCGTGTTGTGATCAGCCCTCCGCCTTTCCGTGCGCTCTCCACGAGTATGGTCGCGTCGCAGAGTCCTGCCGTGATGCGATTCCGCCTCACGAAGTTGAGCTTGTCGGGCCTTGTGTGCGTCATGTATTCGGTAATGAGTCCGCCTTGGTTCACCATCCTGTTGGCGTCGTCGCGGTGTGATGGCGGATATAGCGTGTCGAGGCCATGGGCGAGAACCGCCACGGTGTCCATGCCGTTGGCCAATGCTTCGCGGTGCGCGCGAATGTCAACGCCATAAGCCAGGCCGCTCACTATGATGGTGTCGGGAACCATGGCACGCAAGTCCCTGACGAAAGCCCTTATCAGGTCTTCACCATAGCGGGTGCAGTGGCGTGTACCCACGATGTTTATGATGTGGCGTGCGTTGAGGTCGGCGTTGCCTTTGTAGAAAAGCATAA